>NZ_BLTE01000015.1 GCF_013019105.1 Fundidesulfovibrio magnetotacticus | reverse complement strand
CAAAGCAGCGCTTATCCCGGCGGACTGCCATCGTCGCAAGCGACGATGAACAAGGAATTATCCTCTCAATTCCAAGAAATGGATCTTGCTCGAAAATCTGGCGCGCAGCGCCACGGCCCCCCGCGCGGGGATTCGCGGCTTTGCGCGAATTCCCGCGCGACAGGCGGCGTAGCCGCAAGGGTCTTGCAAGCTGTAGCCGGGCCTCTGCACAGGGAGAGCCTGCGGACCGATTTGAAGACGATCCGCAGGCTCTCCCTGTGCAGAGGCCCGGCTACGGCAACACAGTCCCTCCCGGTGAAGCCCGCGAAGCAATTGCCGGGTCCAGGGGGGCTCCCCCCTGGCGGGTGAGGTCTGGAGAGGGCAGCGCCCTCTCCAGCGGGTCCAGGGCGGAGCCCTGGTGGGGTCCGGGGCGAAGCCCCGCTCTTCGGGGCCAGGGCAGAGTCCTGGCCGTCGGCGGTTTCATCGCGACCGCCCGGGGGCTTTCGTTCGACTCATCCGTCTTTGCCGACGCACTCAGGCTGTTGACGATTGTGCTTCCAGGAAATCAATGGCTTGTCGCAGCTGCCAGAAGTCGTAGATGATGTAGTCGGGTTCCGCGCCGGAGAATTTTTTGCGGCCCTGGTTTGAGGCGAAGAAGACGGTTTTCATGCCCATGCGGTGTGCGCCGAAGACGTCGCGGTACATGTCGTTGCCTACGAAGAGCACTTCCTGGGGTGGGAGGTTGAGGGCGTCGAGGGCCATTTGGAAGATGCGCGGGTCCGGTTTTCGGTAGCCGAGGTCTCCGGAGACGATGACGGGTTGGAAGTAGCCGTCGAGCCCCGCTGCGAGCATTTCGGGCACGGCCCAGGCGGACTGGGCGTCGGAGAGGGCGGCCAGGCGGTAGCGCGGGGCCAGTTCGTCCAGGACGTTCTTCACGCCCGGGTAGAGTTCCAGGCGGTTTCGCGAGATGCCCCGGTACATTTCGGCCAGGAACAGGGGCATCCAGCGGACTTTTTCCGGCGGGAGGGCGGCCAGGGCTTCCGGGCGGCGGTTCAGGTAATCGCGCCAGAGGTTCACGGCGTCGAATTCGGGGAATTCCTCGCCGCTTGCCCGGCGTTGTTCGTCCATGATGCGGTAGTATTCGTCGCGCACTTCCCAGCGCGAGGCGCGGATGCCCTGGTAGGTGAGGAAGTGGCTGACGGCCCGGTAGATCTGCTCGTTGCCTTCGTCGGTGTTGATGTCCACGAGGGTGCCGTTGAGGTCGAAGACGATGGCTTTGAAGGTCATGGCAGGGCTCCGAGGATGGTTTGTGCGTGGCGGACGAGTCGCCAGCGGTAGTCGGGATCGATCCAGGAGTTGCGGGCTATGCGCAGGAGGGTGATGCCCATGTAGAAGGGGATGCGCCGGGTGATGGCGTGGAAGGCTGCGTGGCGGTCCGGGAAGTGGCAGCAGTATTCCCAGAGGAAGTGGCCGATGAAGGGTTCGGCAAGGGCGGGGTCTCCCTGGCCTCGGTGGAAGAAGTGGGCCAGTTCGCCGCAGAGGCGTCCCAGGTCGAAGGCTCGGTCGGCCCAGAGCATGCGTTCCAGGTCGATGGCCAGGACGTCGCGCCCTTGGCCGAAGAGGAAGTTGGAGGGCGTGGCGTCGCCGTGGCAGAGGACGGCGCGGTCCTCACGCATGACGTCGCGGCGTCGCCATTCTTCGCGCAGTCGCCAGAGTTCGTGGGAGTGGTCTTGGCCCATGCCGCGTTTGTGGATGAGCGAGTCGACGAGGCGGCCCATGTAGACGTGGGCGTGGTCGAAGTCCACGTACCAGTCGCCGGCGGTGCGGTTGTGCTGGCTTGCAAGGAACCAGGCCAGGGCGGTGAGCTTGCGGTGGAGTCGGCCGCGGCGTCCCTGGTGCATGGCGTCTTCGATCACCCGGCAGAGCGTGTCGCCGTGCAGCCATTCCATGACGAGCACGTTGCCCAGGCTGTGTTCGAAGCCCAGGGGGCGCACCACGTAGTGTGGCGCGGCGTCAAAGCCCAGGGAGCGCAGGTGGGCGAGATTGCGGTACTCGGTCTCGCCGGGGCTGGGCCAGGCGGGACGCCCGGGCTTGGGCGGGTAGAACTTGCAGACCACGCGCGGGCCGTGGTGCACCTCTTCGTAGAGGTAGACGTCGCGCGAGCAGTCGGACTGGAAGACGCGGAAAGTGGCGTCCGCGCGCCAGGCCCCGAACTGGGGGAGTACGTGGTCGCGCAGGTAGGGGTGGAGGGGGTCGCCGTGGTCGAGGCGGCCCAGTCGCCGGATGTTCATCGTGCGCTCCGCGCTGCGTTTGATTCTATCGAGCGCCTGATGGCGTTCCGGCATCGGTATGACACGTTGCCGGGCGGTTGTCATGAGATCGTAACAATTGGAGGCGGGAAAAGGCGGGGCGCGAAGGGGCCGGGGGTCGGGAGGCGACGCCGTCCGGTCCGGGGTCGGTCCGGCCGGACGGCGGGTCTGCGGGCGGGTGTCAGTCCACGCGGACGTGTTCGCTCTTGGAGACGGCCTCGGCCTTGATGCGGTTGAGGGCCTCCAGGAGCATGGGGTGGACGTTCTCGCGGAAGTCTCCGGCCACGATGATGTAGAGCAGGTCGTCGCCGGGCTGGAAGGTTCCGGAGAGGGCCTTGGCCTCCACGGCGAAGATGCCGGGGCGCGTGGAAAGTTCGGCGCAGATGGCGTCGATCTTCCGCTGGTCGGGGTGGACTTCAAGACGGGTGACGGGGGCGGAGTCGGCGCGCCGGGTGGCGCGCACCACGCCGTTGTGCACGAGCACCATGCCCACGTTTTCGGTGAAGCCCGGGCGTTTCTTGAGTTCGGCGATGGCTTTGGAGATGTCCATGAAGTCCTCCTCGCGGACGGGGTGTTCGGGTGGCGGGCGCGGGGCGTCTGGCCCCGTGGGCTAGGCCTGCACGGAGCGCATGGCGTCTATGGCCAGGGCCAGGAAGTCGTCCAGGGGCAGGCCTGCCTTGTCGCATTCCAGGATGATCTCGCGGCGCACGTTTCGGGCGAAGGCTTTGTCCTTCATTTTCTTCTTCACGCTCTTGGGTTCCAGGCCGTCGTAGCCGGTGGGGCGCATGAGGGCCGCGGCGTGGACGATGCCGGTGACGGTTTCGCCGCAGCGCAGGGCGTAGTCGAGCGTCGCGGCGGGCTGGCGGCCGTTCATTTCGGCGTTGTGTGCGGCGATGGCGGCCACGGCGGCGGGGTCCAGCCTGCCGTCGAGCTGGGCGGCGGCGTCCAGGCCGTGGCGCTCGGGGGCGTCCTTGGTGGTGGGGAAGTCCAGATCGTGGAGCAGGCCGGTGATGCCCCAGAGTTCGGCGTCCTGCTCCAGGCGCAGGGCCATGGCGCGCAACACGGCCTCGGTCTGGAGGGCGTGGAGCAGCATGTGGGGTTCCGGCTTCCGGGATTCGAGCAGTTCCAGGGCGTCATTTCGCGTCATGGCGGTTCTCCTGCGGGCGATGCTCTGGTATGCAGGCGTGACCCCGCCGCCACGGCGGGGTCACGCGGGCGGCATCGCGGTCGCCCATCGTACGTGAAGATGCTCCGGCAGGCCAGTCCCGACGCCGGAGGCGCCCGTGGGCGGGACGAACGATCAACGCAAGGAGGCGCGCATGGATTCTCCGAGGACGGTTTTTCCCGACATCATCACCTCCCGCCTGGAGGACCTTTGGTCCGCGCCTCTGCCCGGCGAGGAGGCCCCGCAGTATTTCGACGCCCTGCGCCAGCTGGAAGAGAAGGCCCTGGAGCTGGCCCCGGCGGAACGGCGCACGGAGCTTCAGGCCCTGATCACGGAAATGTCCGGGCTGTCGGAGCGGGTGCGCCACCTCTACGTGCGCTTCGCCTACATCCAGGGGCTGCAGGACGGCGGGAAGCTGCGCGAGGTGCTGGGCAGCCCGGCCCGGTAGGGGGGGCCCGGCGCGCAAGCCGCTGCGGAACCAGGGGACCGGCCAGGGGACCGGCCAGGGGCGCTAGGCCGGTGGGCGCAGGGCGTCCAGGTCGGCGCGAATGGCCGCGGCCACCTTTTCCGCGAAGGCCATGGCCACCTTCTGGGCGTCCTCCAGGGAACCGAACTTGTCCTTGAGGGCGCGCTGTCCCACCTGGACCTTCCAGCCCGGGGGGGTGAGGCGCTCGTAGACCACGGTCACCAGCAGGGCCTTGCCCAGGCTCATGTAATAGGTCGCGTCGTCGTGCTTGGTCCATTCGGGGGCCATGGCTGCTCCTTGGGCGGCGGTTGACGTCATGTTAGTACGGTGGGGCGCGGGGGGAAATCCCCCAGGCCCTACGTGGAGAGCGCCCGGGCGAGGGCGTCGGCGAAGCGCGTCAGGTCGGCGTCGTTGACGTGCAGGTGCGGGGCCAGGCGCAGCGTCGCGCCCCGGGGGGAGACGTGCACGCCCTCGCGGGCCATGGCCGCCGCCACGGGCGCGGCCTTGCCGTGGGCCAGGCGCAGGCCCAGAAGGTGCGGGGCGCGCTCTGCCGCCGGTGTGGGCGTGAGCCCGAAGGCCTGGCCGGTCAGGGCCAGGCGGCGGGTGATCCCCGAAAGGGTCGCGGCGATCCCGGCCACGCCCCATTCCTGGATGAGCCCCAGGGACGCCGCCGCCATGGGCATGAGGATGAAGTTGCTGGCCTCGCCCACGTCGTAGCGGCGCGCGCCGGGTCGGTAGGCGTCGCGGTATTCCGTGAGGCGCGAAAAGTCTTCCGAGCCTTCGCGGTTTAGCCAGTTTTCCTCCAGGGGCTCTCCACCCCTCCATTGCGGGGCCGCCCAGCAGAAGCTCGCGCCGTAGGGGCCGAGCAGCCACTTGTGCCCGCTGGCGGTCAGGAAGTCCGGCCGCGCGGCGGCCATGTCGAAGGGCATGGCCCCCAGGGACTGCGTGGCGTCCACCACCAGGTGCGCGCCCACGCGGTCGCAGGCGGCGCGCACGGCGGCCAAATCGAACACCGTGCCGTCGATCCAGTGGCAGTGCGGCAAGGCCACCAGCCCGATCTCCGGCGTGATGTGGGCCAGCACGGCCTCGCTCCACGTGCCTTCGACGGGGCGGGGCACGGCGCGCACCCGACCCGGGGCCATCTTCAGCCACGGATAGACGTTGGAGGGGAACTGCTCGTCCAGGAGGAGCACGTGGCGATCGGCGTCCAGGGGCAGGTTTCTGGCGGCCAGGGCCATGGCGTAGGACACGGCCGGGACCGCGGCAACGCCGTCGACGTCCGCCCCGAGCACGGCTGCGAAGCCTTCGCGGGCGGCCTCCAGGCCGGAGAAAAAGAGGTCCGGCGTCATGGACCAGGGGGCGCGCTTGGCCTCCATGGCGGCGCGTCCGGCCTCCAGGGCGGGCTGGGGCAGGGGCGAGGTGAAGGCGCAATTGAGGTAGCAGACGTTCTCGGGCACGCCGAAAAGCTGGCGCTGGCAGGGGATCATGGGGCCTCCTGGCTGGTTCGGTGGGGGAGAGGATACCCGGTTGGAGAGCGCGGCGCAATTCGTCGGCTCCCATATCTTTCCTCATGGAGGGAAGGCCGTCGGGGCCGCCGCCGGGCGGCCGCCTCTCGCGCTGTCCCGGCTGGCCGGAGCGTGCGGGGCGGGCTGTTCCTGTCAATGGAGCGCCGGACCGATCAGGATGCGGACAATCCGGTTTGACAACTGGATGGACGTTTTATAGTGGTCGATAGTTCGTCAAAAGTGTTCAACCAGCAAGCAGGAAGGGGCGGCAATGCGAGTTCTCACGGCGACTTGTTTGTTTGTATTCTCTGTTTTTCTTGCCAGTGCTTCGTATGCGTTCGACTGTGGCAAGCTGGATTTCGGTGCAAAGCTCAGTGATCTTGATGATGGCAATTTCATTCTGTATAAACAGGTTGATGGTGTGTCGTACTACAATTATGTTGGAAATTGCCGCCTTCAAGTGCATCAGGATGCGTGTCCGGCGATTTCCTACGCTTTCGTCGACGGCAAGTATTACGCAAGGATTATCAAGGTGTCCGGGAGGCACAAGGAAGACATTTTGAATAAAATGAAGGCGGCTTTTGGCCAGCAGATCAAGGTGAAAAAATCTGGAGTCTGGACGCAATATAGCTGCAACATGACAGAGGATGTCGAGCTGAAGATCAAGTGCAACGACAAGACAGGCGAGGTAAGGAGCGCGGCATACAGCGTGAAGCTGCGCGACCAGCTCGCCCGGAATCTGAAGAATGACCCGGTGAAACTGGCCAACTAGCCTGCGGCGAGGTCTCAAGGTCGCACGGGGTTTCGGATGACCTGCTCCAGGCTGCGCTTCGCGCAGGGCCGCCCGTGGCCGGGCGGCCCTTTGCATTGCGAGCGGCGTTTAGAGGATGGGCAGGTACTTCTCCAGCTCCCATTCGGTGATCTGGGTGCGGTAGCGGTCCCACTCGTCGTACTTGTAGTCCACCAGGGCGGCGTGCAGGTGGTCGCCCAGGACCTCCTTCATGAGCGTTGAGCGCTCCAGGTTGCCCACGGCCTCCAGGAGCGAGCCGGGCAGGGAGGCGATGCCGTGCTTGCGCATCTCCTTCTCGGACATGTGGAAGATGTTGTCCTCCACGGGCTTGGCCAGCTTGTACCCGGCTTCGATGCCCTTGAGGCCCGCGCCCAGCATCACGGCCAGGGCCAGGTAGGGGTTGGCGGCCGGGTCGGGGCTGCGCAGTTCGATGCGCGTGGCCGACTCCTTGCCGGGCTTGTACATGGGCACGCGGATGAGCGCCGAGCGGTTGCGCTGCGCCCAGGCGATGTACACCGGGGCCTCGTAGCCGGGCACCAGGCGCTTATAGGAGTTCACCCACTGGTTGGTGACGCAGGTGAACTCCGGCGCGTGCTTGAGAAGCCCCGCGATGTAGGCCTGGGCCTCCACCGAGAGGTGGTTGGGCGAGGAGGCGTCGTAGAAGGCGTTGCGCGAGCCCTTGAAGAGCGACTGGTGCACGTGCATGCCCGAGCCGTTCTCGCCGTAGAGGGGCTTGGGCATGAAGGTGGCGTAGCAGCCGTGTTTGCGGGCCACCTCCTTGACCACCACCCGGTAGGTGATGGCGGTGTCGGCCATGGCCAGGGCCTCGTTGTAGCGCAGGTCGATCTCGTGCTGGGAGGGGGCCACCTCGTGGTGGGAGTATTCCACCGCGATGCCCATGGACTCCAGGGCGAAGATGATGTCGCGGCGCACGTCGTTGGCCAGGTCCAGGGGCGGGGCGTCGAAGTAGCCGCCCTTGTCCAGGATGCGGGGCTCGCTGGAGTTGGCGAAGAGGAAGAACTCCAGTTCCGGCCCCACGAAGAAGGTGTAGCCCATGTCCGAGGCCTTGCCGAGCATGCGCTTGAGCACGTGGCGCGAGTCGGCCGCGAAGGGGGTGCCGTCGGGGTTGCGCACGTCGCAGAAAAGGCGGGCGACGGGGCGGTCGGAGGGACGCCAGGCCACCAGCTGGAAGGTGGTGGGGTCGGGGAAGGCCACCATGTCGGACTCGTGGATCTTGGTGAATCCGGTGATGGACGAGCCGTCGAAGCCCATGCCCTCGTCGAAGGCGCTTTCGAGTTCGCGCGGGGTGATCTGGAAGCTCTTGAGCATCCCCAGGATGTCGATGAACCAGAACTGCACGAAGGAGACGTTGTAATCCTTGACGGCCTTGAGCACGTCGTCGGCGTTTTTGCACTTGAACACAGCCATGGGGACCTCCCTGCGGGCCGTTTGACGATCTCCCCAAAAGGGGGCGAATCCCTGAACCCTATCCCAAAGGAAGTGGCGCTTCAAGGCGTCCGGGGCGCGAAGCGTTCCCTTTTTGTAACCTTCGCGCCCGGTCGCGTCCGGCCGCCAGCCGGGCCGACCGGTGCTCCTGGTGGCCGGGGCCGCGCTCGTCGCAGCGGGTGACGCCCGCCGCTTCGGCCTCGCGCCGGGCCTGGCGGAACTCCACGGGCGAAAGGGGTCGGTCCAGCGGTGGATGATAGAAGGCCAGCGCGCCGGGCCGGTACTGGTTCATGAGGTTCACGCAGGTGGCGGGCGAAAGTTCGCGCGAAAGCCACGCCATCCACGGGCGCGTCCCTGCCAGGCCATGAGAGGATCGGACCGGGCGTGAAGGAAGCCCCTGCGTGGGCGTCCTGCCCGATCTCCGAGGAAAGGCCCGGACGAGCGTCCCGGCGTGCAGGGTAGACCGCCGGATCGGGCGCGGCAAGGGGGCGACTCAAAAGAAGACCCCCCTCCCGAGGGGGAGGGGGGTCGAAAGCGGTTCGCGCATGAGGCGCGTTCCGGAGGCGTTGCCTGTTGGTTGTCTTGTTGCCTGGGTCCTGGGCCTGGCCGAAAACCGAGCCGGACATCATCAGACTTTTGTTTCATCCGGGGGCAATTCTGGGGGCGGCGCTCCCGGATGGCTTCTCGCCCGGCTCTCCCGGGGTCTGGGGCACCCCTTTGGAGGTTGGTTTCCCGATTGCCTTGGTCCGAAGCCTTTCACGTTACGCCGCGCGGGGGAGCTTTCCGGTCTGCTCCTGTCCTCCCGGGGCATTTTGCCGTCCGGGCAGGGCTTTCGTTCTCCACGCGGTCCGTCGGGCCTTGGGGCCCAGCGAGGGATGTTTCTTGGGGCGTTCCGCCGTTTCGGTCCGCCTGGTCTTCACTCGCGATCTCCTCGCTCGTGAGAAACAATATAATCACGTTTCCGGGGGGGGCAAGAGGTGATTCGAATTTTCTTCTCGCGGCCGTCAGGTTGACAGCGGATGGCTTGAGTGGAAAAAGTTCCGGTCGAGCATGGCTAAGGTGAGCGCGGCGCGCCCGGGGCGTCGCGCTGGAAGCGGCGTTGCCGCCGCCGGGGATTTTTCGTTTTCACGTAAGGGGCAGCTATGGCGAACGACGCGGTTGAAGCCGCCCGGCAGGTCTTCGAAACGTCCGGAATCGACGCGTGTACCAACGCCCAGACATTCCGGGCGGTCTTCAAGGACTTTTCCCTCAATCGTTGGGAAAAGAACATGAACCTGCTGGAACTCGCCGTGAGCGAGGGTATCCCGGCATTATTGACCGATCAGGGCGGCGGCCCGCTGGACTCGCGGGTTCGGACGGCCGTCTGGAGGCTGACCCACAATCGCAGCGTCAAGGAAGACTCGGCGCAGTGGGCCGTGCAGGTCTGGGCCTACGCCGTGGGCGCGTGCGCGGACAAACCGGCCGACTTGGACCAGTATGGTCAGAACGACGTGATATTTGATCCACCTCCTCCACCTGAGCCTCCCTCCGGGGCGGTCAATCAGGTCCCACCCCAACCCGTGCGGACCATCCAGGTTTCTCCAGGCTTCAGTTCACTCAACCAGGGCGTGACCGGCAGCAAGCCCCTGTCCGTGAGCAAGAATACCCAACAGTCCGGGGGGAGCATCGTAAGCACTGGGGCCTGGTGGCAAAACAGCAAGGTTTGGCTGGTCGGCCTGTGCCTGGTGTTCGTGCTTCTCGTGGTGATGTGGTCGCTTCCGAAAGAAGGCGACCGGGGCGCGACGCAGTCGCCCGATCCCGCGACGGTCGCGCGGCAGGCGGACAAGGCCAAGGCGGAGGCCGATGCGGCCGCCAAGGCCAAGGCCGCGATCGAGCAGCAGGCCGCCAAGGCCAAGGCGGAGGCCGATGCGGCCGCCAAGGCCAAAGCGGAAGCCGATGCAGCCGCCAAGGCCAGGGCCGAGGCCGCGAAGGACCCCGGAAAGCCGGACCCAGAGCCCGACACTGTGAACCAGCGTAAGGTACAGGCTTTCCTGGATAAATTCGTGGTCGCCTACAACCGGGCCACCCCGGAGGAGCTGGCCGGCTTCTACGACAGCAGCGTGATTCTTTTCGACAAGGGCGTGCAGACCCGTCAGAACGTTCTGGAGGACCTGCAGCGCTATTTCAAACGCTGGCCCACCCGGCGCAGCAACCTCATCGGAAGGATCGAGGTGTTCGACACGCGGGCCCCCGACGTGAAAAAAGCCGTGTTCTCCATCCGCTACTACCGGGAACGTTCCGGGGATCCCAGCTGCGCCTCGGGCTCGGCGCGCTACACCTGCCTGGTGCGCATCGACGGTTCGACGTGTTACATCCGCGAAATCAGCGAAGACATCGACCGCGACCCCAAGGGGATGTGCGTCAAAATCTGACGCCCCTGTCCGCCACCAACGCGAAACGCCCGCGTCCCCTGGGGGGGCGCGGGCGTTTCTTCATTGCGGCCTGACGGGTCTAGACGACCTTGTTCAGCGAGTATTCGATGATGCCCTCGGCCCCGGCGTCCTTGAGCCTGGGGATGAGGTCTCGCACCACGGCCTCGGAGACCACGATCTCCACGGAGAGCCAGTCCGAGTCCAGCAGGTGGGACACCGTGGGCGAGTTGAGGCTGGGCAGCTGGGAGAGCACGGCGTCCTTGGCGGAGGCCGGCACGTTCATCTTGAGGCCCACCAGCTTCTCGGCCCGCAGCGCGCCCTGGAGCATCATGATGATGTTCTCGATCTTGCGGCGCTTCCAGGGGTCGGCCCAGGCTTCCTTGTTGGCGATGAACTGGGTGTTGGTGACGAGCACCTCGGCGATGATGCGCAGGCCGTGGGCCTTGATGGTGGTGCCCGTCTCCGTGACCTCCACGATGGCGTCGGCCAGGCCTTCCACCACCTTGGCCTCGGTGGCGCCCCAGGAGAACTCCACGTCCACTTTCACGCCGGCCTGCTCGAAGTAGCGCTTGGTGTAGCCCACCAGTTCGGTGGCGATGCGTTTGCCCTGGAGGTCTTCGGGGCGGCGGTAGGGGGCGTCGCCGGCCACGGCCAGCACCCAGCGCGCCGGGCGCGAGCTGACCTTGGAATAGATGAGGTCCGTGACCACCACCACGTCGGACTGGTTCTCCAGAATCCAGTCCTTGCCGGTGAGGCCGCAGTCCATGAGCCCGGATTCCACGTAGCGGCTCATCTCCTGGGCGCGGCACATGGAGCAGGTGATCTCGTCGTCGTCGATCTCGGGGAAGTAGTTGCGGTGATGCTCCTTGATCTTCCAGCCGGACTTTTCGAAAAGCTTGATGGTGGCTTCCTGGAGCGATCCCTTGGGGATGCCCAGTTTCAGTTTGGGTGCGCTCATGGCGGTCTCCTGTCGTGTCCCGGCGTGCCGGATTCTTGGCGTCGAAAGGCGTGGACGGGCTTGGTAGCCCGCTTTGACACGATTGGCAAGCGGCGGTCCGGTGACGGGAACGGGGTCCGTTCAGGCCTCGTGGACGGGCGGGCCGCACACGCGGTTGCGCCCGGCCCGCTTGGCCTCGGAAAGCCTGTGGACGGCCAGTTGGAGCAGGGAGTCCAGGTCGCTCGCGGTCTCGGCGGAACCGGCCACGCCGAAGCTGACGGTGATGCGCAGCGGGGGCGCGCTTCCCGCGTCGAAGGCCGTGCCCTCCACGAGCAGCCTGAGCTTCTCCACGGCCACCAGGGCGCTCTCGGGGGCGGTGTCGGGCAAGAGCGCCACGAAGGCGTCGCCCTCGTAGCGGGCCACGACGTCGGCCTTGCGCAGGTTGGCGGCCAGCAGGGCCGCGAACGCCTGGAGCACGGCGTCTCCCGCGTCGTGGCCCGAGAGCCCGTTGACCTCCATGAAGTTGTCCAGGTCGGCCATCACCAGGGAGAAGTCCCGTCCGGAGCGCCGGGCGCGCTCGACCTCCCGTGCGGCAAGACGCGTGAACTCCCGGCGGTTGGGCAGGCCCGTGAGCCCGTCGGTCACTGCCAGGCGCGCCAGCTCCCCCGCGCGTTCGCCCACGCGTTCCTCCAGCAGGGCGTGGGCCCGGGCCAGTCTGGCCGCCTCCCGGCCGCGCCGGGCCAGGAGCAGGCAGAGGGCGGCGATCAGGGCGGTCTCCAGGGCCACCACGGCAGCGACGATCGCCGTCTCACCGGGGTAGCGCCTGTGGAGGGGCGGTTCATCGAACAGGATGCGCGACCCGGCGGGGAGCGCGCTGGCCGGAATGCCCCAGCGGTCCAGGGCGCGGCGGTCGAAGGTCGGGGGATCGGGCACCGAGGGCAGGGCCGGGGGGGCGCCCCGGGCCGCGGAGAGGGCCTCGTCCACGGCCAGGGAGGCCATCATGCGGGGGCTGACGAGGTAGCCCCCCGCGATGCCCCGGCCCAGGAACGTTTCGCTGAAGGCGAAGACCGGGGCGCTCGATGCCGCCGCCACGCGCTCCAGGGCGTCGCCGGGGCCGTCGGACGGGGGGAGCGCGTAGAGCACGGCCGAATGGGGCGCAAGGCCAGCGACGCGCCCGGCCATCTCCGACTCGGAGAGCCCGGCGGCCACCTCCACCTCCAGGCGCGGCTTGCGGGCCGTCAGGGCCTCTTGGGCCAGGTCGAGCGCCGCGCGTCCCCGGCCCTGGTCGTCCCCCAGGACGAGCACGCGCCCGGTCCGGGGGGCCACGGCCAGGATCAGGCGTGCCGTGGCCTGTATCCAGGGGGCGTCGTCGATGGCGGAGCGGAAGTTGGGCAGGCCGGAGCCCTGCCCCCGGCTGGCGAGGAGCACCACCGGCGCGTCCCCGAAGATGTCCCGGCCGTGCCGCTCCAGGAAACGCAGGGCGTTGTCGGATTCGGCCACGATGGCGTGCGGGGGGGCGGGCGCGTGGCGTGCGGCCAGGAGGTCCCGCAGGGTCTTCTCCTGGGCCGGAGTGGAGAAGCGCGCCGCGTCCAGTGGTTCGATGGAGAGTTCCAGTCCGGCGCCGTGGCGGTTCTGGGCCTCGGCCAGTCCGGCCAGGAGTTCCCGGGACCAGGGGAGCGTCTGTCCGGAGGAAAGGAGCACCGCCACGCGCAGGGTTTCGGCGGCCGGGGCCGGGCCGTGCCCCGCCAGGAGCATGGCCAGGGCCAGCAGCAGCGCCCGCCGCCAAGTGCGCGGCAGCCAGCGCGGCCCGGACGCCTCCCGGTGGGACGGCCCAGGCCGGACAGGGGCCGGCTGGTGCGGCGCGCGGCGGGTCATGGCGGCTCCTTGTCCGGGGTCGGCGGCCCGATCCGTACGCCTAGGATCCCTGCTCCTCGCCCAGTTCGTTCAGGAAGAATTCGTCCTCGGTCCAGCCCTCGCGCACTTTCACGAACAGCTCCAGATGCACGGGGCCGCCCATGAGTTCGATGAGGTCCTGCCTGGCCTTGCTGCCCACGTCCTTGAGCACCTTGCCGCCCTTGCCGATGACCATGCCCTTGTGGCGGTCGCGGGAGACGTAGATCACGGCGTTGACGCGCGCGCCCTTGGGGGTGTCCTGCCAATGTTCTATGGCCACGGCCGTATTGTAGGGCAGTTCCTGGGAGAGGGCCAGGAAAAGCTTTTCGCGGATGATCTCCGAGGCCAGAAAGCGCATGGGGGCGGTGGTCAGCTCGTCTTCGGGGTAGAGGGAGTCGCCCTCCGGGAGGTGCGCGGTCATCACGGACAGGAGCTGGTCGAGCCCCTTTTCCTTGAGCGCGGACACGGGCACGATTTCGGCCCCGGGCCACGCCTCGCCCAGGCGGGCCATCACGGGGAGCATGTTTTTCACGTCGGCAAGGGCGTCTAGCTTGTTGAGGGCCACGATCACGGGCAGGCCGGAGCGCTCCACGGGGCGCGAGAGGAGCTTGATGTCCTTTTCCAGGAGATCGGGTTTCTGCAGGTAGAAGGGGCAGTCCAGCACCAGGACGATGGCCTGGGCCTGGGCCAGGGCCTGCCAGGCGGCCTCCACGATGCGCGAATTGAGGCGCGAACCGCGCGGCACGTGCACGCCGGGGGTGTCGATGAGCACGATCTGGGCGTCTCCCAGCGTGAGAATGCCCGCCAGCTGGTTGCGCGTGGTCTGGGGCTTGGGGCTGACGATGGCCAGCTTCTGGCCCAAAAGGGCGTTGAGCAGGGTGGATTTCCCCGCGTTGGGGGGGCCCAGAAGGGCGATGTGGCCGAAGCGGTGGGGGGAGGTGGACATGCGGTGCGCCTTCAACCGGCCGGAGCCGGAATGGTTGTTTAGGTGACGAGGCCGTAGGTTCTGGCCATGTCTTCGTTGAAAACGAGAAAAAACTGGGATGAAAGTTTGAACGCCTTGTGGATGTGTTTGCAATGCCGTTCCAGCATGGATTTAAGCTGCACCGTCCAATCCGGTTGGTGTCCCTTGACGATGAGAACAAAAACAAATGCGACAGAGGACAGGTCGGCTTCAACAAGAGATTTCGGCAATTCGGTCGCGCTGTTTCCGTGCCTTCCGGCCCGAAGGCTCAGGTAGAACAAGAGAGAATGAACCATCTTCTGGCGGATTTCGTCCAGGAATGAGTGGAAGGCGAGGTCTTTGGGAGAGCTGGACTTGGCTTCAATAAACAACAGGGCCTGCCTGTTGCGTTTGAGTTTTTTGACAAGAAGGAATTCGACGATGCTCGGCGGGTCCTTCAGGCTCTTGTATGCGTGGCCTTTCTCAACCCAATAGACATCATCCTCAGCAAATGGTCCAAAGGTCATCCCGGATTCTTCAATTGTGACGGGACTCATTCAAACGCCATCCCGACTTCTTCTTCGTAGAGCCGCACGGATTCGTCGATAATGGGGTTCTCCGGCATGCCTTCCAGGAGATCGTAGGCATGCCAAGTCCCCTTGCCATCGATGGACTGGACGGGAATGGAGACGCCCCGCTCCCTGGCGATCAGGTGGAGCTTCTTGATGACGAAGTACGAGTGGCTGGCGATGAAGAACTGGATGCCAAGTTTCGCGATCGCTCCGATGATGTCGAGAAATCTGGTAAGGGCTTTGGGGTGGAGAGCGGATTCCGGCTCGTCGATGAAAATGACGGAGTTGACGTCAAGATGCCTGTTGCCCAGCAATGTGTCGAGAATGGCGATCTTTTTGATCCCTTCCGCAGTGGCGTGCATGTTGTATTTGATTCTGCCCTTTGTGAAGAGCCATTCGGTTGAACGCTGGTCGTATTTGACCTTGCCGCCAAGCATTGACTCCAGCCCTTTCCTCGACTTTTCAAACGCGAGGTATTTCCGCCCACGACTTGTCGGAACCTGCAAGGCCTTCACAAGATCGAGGTATGTGTCGTCAAAGCCGAACAGCTTGTCTTGCTCCCTGCTTTTCAGGATGATGCCGAAAAGCGAAAGCACTTCTTTGGCAGGCAAGAAGACAGAATTTGATTCCCTCTGTCCGGATTTGATTTTTGCGGTGAGTTTCGGTTTTCCCTTCTCGCTCGCGAGGGAGAAGGAGAACGGCCTCTCGTCAATGTCCATGGAACACTTCAGAGGGCCGGAGCCATCCCTGGCGACAATGTCTGTGATCTTGTCTGTCTGGAAGGTCCAAAAAAGCTTTTCTTCGATTATTTCATTGATGTCGCGCCTGTCGTCTCCGCGCCTGAAGAGTTCCACGGAGCGCAAGGCGGTATAAAGAGCTTTGAGAAAGAAAGTTTTTCCGCTCCCGTTCTCGCCGATGACGAGATTGATCGGACCAGGGTTCTCCCACTGGAGATTCCGGATCGGGCCGTAGTTGGCGATTTTCAGGTTCGTGATCATGGCGCTCCCGGCAGAGTGCCCCGAAAAAGGGTTGACGGACAAGACGTTGCAGCTCTCCGGGACTAGGCCAAGGTTCCACGCCGGGTCAAGGATCATCGTAAAGCGCCCCTTGCCTTCCCTCTTGACGATGGCTATAGCCGCCCTGTCATGACGAAAGACCTCATCATTGTCGAGTCCCCGGCCAAGGTGAAGACCATCAAGAAGTTCCTGGGCGACAAATATGTCGTGGAGGCCTCCGTGGGCCACGTCCGGGATCTGCCCCAGAAGAAGCTCGGAGTGGACGAGGCCAACGGCTTCGAGCCGCAGTACGGCGTCATCCCGGGCAAACAGAAGGTGGTGGACCAACTGGCCAAGGCAGCCGCCAAGGCCGGCACCATCTATCTGGCCCCCGACCCGGACCGCGAGGGCGAGGCCATCGCTTGGCACGTGGCCCAGATCGTCAAGGAAGCCAACCCACGCATCGAGCGCATCCAGTTCAACGAGATCACCGCGCGCGCCGTGCGCGAGGCCCTCGAGAACCCGCGCCCCATCAACGAGAAGCTCTTCGAGTCCCAGCAGGCGCGGCGCATCCTGGACCGCCTGGTGGGCTACAAGATTTCGCCGCTTCTCTGGAAGAAGGTGCGCAAGGGCATCAGCGCCGGGCGCGTGCAGTCGGTGGCCCTGAAGATCGTGGTGGAACGCGAGAAGGAGCGCCTGGCCTTCAAGCCCGAGGAGTACTGGCCCTTCAAGGCCCGCCTCGAGGCGGACCTGCCCCCGGCCTTCGACGCCGACCTGGTGAAGCTCTCCGGCAAGAAGGCCCACGTGGGCGACGCCGCCACGGCCGAGGCCCTGGACGCCGAACTCAAGGCCCAGCCCTTCGTGGTGAAGGACGTGGCCGAGAAGGAGCGCCAGAAGTCGCCCCCGCCGCCCTTCATCACCTCCACGCTCCAGCAGGCCGCCAACCAGCGCCTGGGCTATCCCGCCAAGAAGACCATGGGCGCGGCCCAGAAGCTCTACGAGGGCGTGGACCTGGGCGAGCGCGGCACCACCGCCCTCATCACCTACATGCGTACCGACTCCACCCGCGTGGCCGCCGAGGCGCGCGAGGCCGCCAAGACCTACATCGTGGAGCAGCTGGGCCAGGAATACTACCCCGAGAAGGCCCGCGTCTTCAAAACCAAGGCCGGCGCCCAGGACGCCCACGAAGCCATCCGCCCCGTGGACGTGAACATCACGCCCAAGGACGTGGCGGGCCTGCTCCCGCGCGACCAGTTCATGGTCTACAAGCTCATCTGGGAGCGCTTCGTGGCCTCCCAGATGGCCGCCGCCCGCTTCTGGGACACCCAGGTCGGCGTCACGGCCGGTCGCGCCGAGTTCAAGGCCAAGGGCGAACGCCTGATCTTCGCGGGCTTCCTCAAGGTGCACGGCCAGGACGCCGCCGAGGAGGAGCCCGACGCCTCCGACGCCACGGGCGCGAAGCTGCTGCCCCCGCTCAAGGCCGGGCAGGAGCTCAAGCTCCTGGAGATCAAAAAAGAGCAGAAGTTCACCCAGCCGCCGCCGCGCTACACCGAAGCCTCGCTGGTGAAGGAGCTGGAGGAGCAGGGCATCGGGCGTCCCTCCACGTACGCGGCCATCATCTCCACGCTCCTGGACCGGGACTACGCCCGCCTGGAGGAGAAGCGCTTCGCCCCCACGGAGCTGGGCGTCACCGTGTCGGACCGACTCTCCGAGCACTTCCAGACCATCATGGACGTGGGCTTCACCGCCGGGATGGAGACGGCCCTGGACCAGGTGGCCGAGGGCAAGAAGGACTGGCGCGAACTTCTGGGCGATTTCACCGGCGACTTCTACGCCGCCCTGGAAAAGGCCTCCAAGGAGATGGGCAACGAGGAGACCGGCCTCGTCTGCCCCGAGTGCGGCAAGCCCCTCAAGGCCAAGTTCGGCAAGTCCGGCCCCTTCGTGGCCTGCTCGGGCTACCCGGAGTGCAAGTTCACCTCCAACTTCGTGCGCGAGGCCGACGGCACATACCGCCTCACGGAGCGCGAGGTGGGGGCCGACTCGGGCCTGGTCTGCCCCGTGTGCGGCAAGCCCATGATCGTGAAGTTCGGCAAGCGCGGGCCGTTCCTGGCCTGTTCGGGCTATCCGGAGTGCAAGTCCACGTCGAACTTCACCCGCAACGAGGACGGCACCTACGCCTTCGCCGCCACCCCGGAGCAGGCCCCGCCCGAGGTGGTGGGCACGTGCCCCGAGTGCTCCAAGGACGTGCTCCTCAAACGCACGCGCTCGGGCTCGCGTTTCTATTCGTGTTCGGGCTATCCCAAGTGCAAGTATTCCAAGCCCTTCACCTCGGGAGTCAAGTGCCCGCGCGAGGGCTGCGACGGCGAGCTGGTGGAGAAGAGTTCCCGCTACGGCAAGCTCTTCTATTCCTGCTCCAACTACCCCAAGTGCGACTTCGCCGTGTGGGACTGGCCCGTGGACGAGAAGTGCCCCGAGTGCGACTCGCCCATCCTGGTGAAGAAGCAGTCCAAGCGCTACGGCGAGCACCTGGCCTGCCCGGTGAAGACCTGCAAGTACCGCAAGCTTCAGCAGTAGCCGGAGGCGCGCCGTGAAGATGGACTCGATCCCCTTCGGGCTGACGGACTGGGCGGGCGTGGAGCCCACCCGCCACGAGGGCGAGACGGGCCACGCCCTGTGGCGCACCCGCAGCTTCGGCCCGGCGGAGAACCCCCTGCGCGTGCGCATGGTGGAATATTCGCCCGGCTACCGGGCCGACCACTGGTGCTCCAAGGGGCACGTGCTGCTCTGCCTGGAGGGACGCCTGGAGACCGAGCTCGAGGACGGGCGGACCTTCACCCTGACCCCCGGCGTGAGCTACCAGGTGGCCGACGGCGCGGAGCCGCACCGCTCCTGGACGGAGGTGGGCGCGAAGCTCTTCATCGTGGACTGACCCCGTCGCCGCCTCCGGGCGCGTCTGGGCGGCCGCGCCCCCGAACGCCATGGGATTCCTGCGCCTGCTGCTGGCCCTGATCGTCTGCGCCGACCACTACCTGGGGGCCCTGCGCCTCCCGCTGCCCCGCTTCCTGGGGCTGGGCGCGGACATGGCCGTGGAGGTGTTCTTCATCATCTCGGGCTTCTACATGGGGCTCATCCTCACGCGGCGCTACGAAGGCCCCGGGCGCGCGGCGGCCTTCTACAAGAGCCGCTTCTTCCGGCTCTTCCCGGTCTACTGGGCCACGCTGGCCTGCTACTTCGCGGCCCTGGGGCTCTTCCGGGTCTGGAGCGGGCGCTGGGCGCACCTGCCGGAGTGGTTCCACGCCGTCTCGGGGCTGGACCTTTTCTCGCAGGCCTGGGCCGTGTTCTCCAACCTGTTCCTCTTCGGCGGCAACCTGCTGTTCTTCTTCTCCATCGCGGAGCCTTCGAGCCTGTTCGGGGCTTTCAGCCCCGCGCTGCCGCCCTCCTGGATCGTGCTGTTCGTCCCGCACGCCTGGTCCATCGAGATGGAGCTGGGGTTCTACCTGCTGGCCCCCTGGCTTGTGGGCGTGCGCGCCCGCTGGCTGGTCCCGGCGGTGCTGGCCTGCCTGGCGGGGAAGCTCTGGCTGGAGAACGTGGGGCTGGTGAACGATTCGTGGTACCTGCGCAACCCCGTGCTGGACCTTGGGCTCTTCGCGCTGGGGGTGCTGGCGCACCGGGTGTACGCGGGGGTGTACGCCCGGGACCTGGACCGGGGCCTGCGCTGGGGCTTCGCGGCGGCGTTCCTGCTGGCGCTGCTGTTCTACCACAAGGATTCGGCCCACTGGATCTTCCCCCTGGGCGTGCACCTCTGCGCGTTCCTGGGCGTGCCCGCGCTGTTCGCCATCACGCGCTCCAGCCGGGCGGACCGCCTGGTGGGCGAGCTTTCCTACCCCATCTACCTGTGCCACCAGATGGTGTTCTACCTGGTGGCCCTCACGGCCGGATTCCGCCACGTGGTCCCGCTGTCGCTGGCCGCCACGCTGGCCTTCTCGGCGCTGATGCACGCCACCCTCGGCCGCGCCGTGGACCGCTACCGGCACGGGAAGTACTAGTCATCCCGCCCCCTCGCCGCTCTGCACGGCCCACAGCCCGGCGTAGACGCCCCGGCGCTCCAGGAGTTCCTCGTGGCGGCCGCGCTCCACGATGAGCCCGTCCACCACCACGATGATCTCGTCGGCCAGGCGCACCGTGGAGAGCCGGTGGGCCACGGCCAGCGTCATGCGGCTGGCCCGGAAGGCGTGCAGGTTCTCCTGGATGAGCCCCTCGGTGCGCGTGTCCACGGCCGAGGTGGCCTCGTCCAGGATGAGGATGTCGGGCTCGCGCAGCACCGCGCGCGCCAGGGAGATGCGCTGGCGCTGGCCGCCCGAGAGCTTCACCCCGCCCTCGCCGATGGGCGTGTCGAACCCCTGGGGCAGCTCCCGGATGAAATCGAGCGCCCCGGCGATGGAGGCCGCGCGCTCCAGGGCCTCCTGCGTGGCCTCCTGCGAGCCCAGCCGGATGTTCTCCGCCGCCGTGCCCGCGAAGAGGAAGGCCTCCTGCGACACGTAGCCCATGCGCCCGCGCAGGCTCTCCAGGGTGAAGCCCGCCATGTCCTCCCCGTCCACCAGGAGGCGGCCGGACTGCGGGTCCAGGTGGCGCAGCGCCAGCTTCACCAGCGTGGACTTGCCCGCCCCCGTGGGGCCCACCACCCCCAGCACCCGGCCGCGCTCCAGGGTGAAGTCCAGCCCGTGCAGCACGGGCTCGCGCCCGGGGTAGGCGAAGCGCACGTTCTCGAAGCGCAGTTGATGCGGGGCGTGGTCCAGGGTCCTGGCCCCGGGGCGGTCCGCGATGGCGGGTTCGAGATCCAGCACGGCGAGGATGCGCGCGGCCGAGGCCTCGGTGCGCTGAAACTGGTTGAGCAGCATCCCGAACACGAAGAGCGGCAGCACCATGCGCGTGGCCAGGAGCACGAAGGTGGTGTAGTCGCCCGCCGTCGGGCCGTCCCCCGTGAGCGTGAGCCAGCCGCCGCCCGCGATGATCAGCGCGAACCCCGCCCCGGCCACGGCGTAGAGCACCGGGATGAACCGGGCGCGCGCCAGGGCCGCGCCCACGGCCTCGTCGCGGTAGCGGGCCGAGGCGGACTCCACGCGTGCGGCCTGGTCCTCCTCGGCGGTGAAGGCCTGGATCACGCCCATGCCGCGCAGGTTGTTGCCGATGAGGGCGGCCACCTGGCCCACGGCCGTGCGCGCCTCGCGGTAGCGGGGGCGGATGCGCGTGGAGAAGGTGCGCACGGCGGCGAAGGCGAAGGGCATGGGGGCCATGAGCAGGAGGGCCAGACGCCAGTCGATCCAGAAAAGCACGGCGAAGCTGCCCGCGAAGGTGATCACCAGCCGGATGGCCGATGTGGAGGCGTCGGCCAGGAAGTTCTCCAGGGTGTCCACGTCGGAGGAGACCACGTTGATCAGGTCGCCGCTTTGCCGCTCCTCGAAGAAGTGCATGTCCTGGCGCTGGAGGTGCCGGTAGAGGGCGTTGCGGAGGTCGTGGCGCACGTTCTGGGCGATGCGGTCCAGGAGGAAATCGCTCAGGGACTGGCACAGGGCCAGGCAGACGAAGGCCCCGAGCACCAGCGCGCCGTAGAGCAGCAGGCGGTCGCGCACGGCCAGGGCGTCGGGTCCGGAGAGCGGCCCGGAGAGGGCGGCGGTGACGGCGTCCACGGTGCGCCCCACCAGGACCATGGGGGCCAGGTCGAAGGCGCGGGCGACGGCGTTGGAGGCCAGCCCCAGGAGGAACTGGCCCCGGTAGGGGGCCACGAAGGGCAGAAGCCGCGTGAGGGACCAGCTTGAAGCGATGCGCATCCCGGGTCTATACTCCAGAGCGGCAAGGAGGAAAACCATGGACAACGCCCGCTACGTCTGCCTGCTCTGCGGCTACACCTACGACCCCAAACGCGGCGACCCCAAGGGGGACATCCCACCGGGAACGCCCGGAGACAAGCTCCCGCCCGACTGGGTCTGCCCCCTGTGCCGCACGGACCAGACGAATTTCGCCAGGAAGGATTAGGAAGTGCGATAACTAAAACAAGAAGCCCGGTGCGAGCCGGGCTTCTTGTTTTGCTCGGGACGCAGCCTGGCGTCCCCAGAGGTCGCCCGCAGGCGTGGCCTCGCGGAGCCGAGCTCCTTGTTGTGACTTGACGTTTCTCCGATACATGCCGCACACGTTGATGTCAAGGCGTGCATCGTAAAAAACGTGCGACACGAAGGAGACCTCCATGGGCGCATCCCCCACTTCCTCCCTGCTTCTCGGCCTGGATCTTGGCACGGCTTCCGTCGGTTGGGCGCTCTTCGCCCTGGGCGAGGGCGACTCTCTCGAACGCCTCGTGGATTGCGGCGTACGCATCTTCGAGGAAGGCACCGAAGGCGACATCGAGGCCGGGCGCGACGCGAGTCGCGCCGTACCACGTCGCGAGGCCCGTTCGCGTCGCCGGATCATCGAGCGCAAGGTCATGCGCAAGCTTCACCTCCAGCGCACCCTTGCGCGCTTCGGACTCCTGCCGGAGATTCCATCCCTTCGGCCCACGGAGCGGGTGACCGCCTTCCAGGCCCTGGACAAGGAGTTGTCCGAAGACTTCTACGCGCGCCATCCCGGATTGATGCTGCCTGAAAACGGCGGGCGTCGTCTTTTCCCCTACCATCTGCGCGCCATGGGGCTGGCCGAGCGGCTGGAGCCCCACGAGTTCGGGCGCGCTCTCTACCACCTCGTGCAGCGCCGGGGCTTCCATTCCAACAGCCGCCGCGCGCCCTCGGACAAGGACGAGGGCAAGGTCAAGGACGCCATCAAGGCCCTGTACAAGGAAATGGGGGACCGCCACCTAGGCCAATACCTGGCCGCCATCGGCGGGAACGCGCCGGCCGCCGACGGAGAGTCTTGCGGCGAGCGCCGGGTGCGGGGCCGCTGGCTGCACCGGGACATGCTCCGGGCGGAGTTCGACGCCCTTTGGGCCGCCCAGGCGGCGCACCGCGCCCCGTGGGCCACGCCCGAGGCCCGGGGGGCCGTGGGCAAGTGCATTTTCTGGCAACGCCCCTTGAAGAGCGCCAAGGAACTCGTGGCCTTCTGCGAACTGGAGAAGCGCGCCCGCCGCGCCCCGCGCTGCACGTTGGAGGCCCAGCGTTTCCGGATGCTCTCCAAGCTCAACAACCTGGAGGCCGTCACGCCCCACGGCGAGGTGGTCAAGCCGGACGCGGCCCAGCGCGCCGTCCTGGTGGAGCGTTTGGAAAGCAAAGGCGACCTGAGCTTCGCCGATCTGCGCAAGCTCCTGAACCTGCCCAAGGGGTCGGAATTCAATCTGGAGCGGGGCGGGGAGAAAAAGATGGAGGGCAACCGCACGGCCGCCAAGCTCCGGGCGGCCCTGGGCGCGGCCTGGGACGCCCTCTCCCCGGAGGACAAGGACGCCCTGGTGCTGCTGGTGTATGCCACCAACAAGCCCGAGGTGCTCTCCCGGGTGGCGGCGAAGCGCTTCGCGCTCGCTCCCGAGGCGGCAGCGAAGCTGCCGGAGGTGCGCCTGGAGGAGGACTACGCCGCGCTTTCCCGGAGGGCCATGCGGCGCATCCTGCCCCACCTGGAAGCGGGGGCGCCCTACATCACGGCCCGGGAGATGGAATACGGCAAGCCCGCGCCGCCTCCCTGCAAGGACCTGCTGCCGCCCGTGGCCGCCGCGCTCAAGGGGCTCAGGAACCCCATGGTGTCGCGCACGCTCACGGAGTTGCGCCGTTTGGTGAATTCCCTTGTTGCGCGCCACGGCAAGCCCGCGCGCATCCGCGTGGAGCTTGCGCGCGATCTCAAGCGGTCGCGCATGGCGCGTCAGCGCATCTCGAAGGACAACCGCGCAAGGCAGGGCAACCGGGACCGGCTCTACGACGAGATCCTGAAGGCCTATCCAGGCCTCGGTCAGCGCAAGGAGACCGTGGCGCTCAAGGCCTTGCTGGCCGAGGAGTGCACCTGGCGCTGTCCCTACTGCGGCGGAGTCTTCGGCAACGACGATCTCTTCGGCCCCCATGCCTCGGTGGACATCGAGCACATCCTGCCGTACTCGCGCAGCCTGGACAACTCGTTCCTGAACAAGACCCTGGCCCATAACGCCTGCAACAAGGCCAAGGGCAACCGCACGCCTTACGAGGTCTGGGGCGAGGCGGCCACGGAGCGTTACGCGGCGATCCTGGACAGGGTGTCGGGGTTCAAGTGCGACGGCTGGACCAGGGAGGCCAAGCTCAAGCGCTTCATGGTGCGCGATATGTCCCAGGAGTTCGCGGAGTTCACCGCGCGCCAGCTTTCGGACACGCGGGTCGCTTCGCGCCTTGCCGTGGAGTATCTGGGATGGCTTTACGGGGCGGAGGCCCTGCAACGGGTGAAGGTCAGTTCGGGCGGGGTCACGGCGCTCGTACGCGACGTGCTGGGGCTCAACCATGTGCTGGGTCGCGGCGAGAAGAGCCGTGCGGACCACCGCCACCATGTGGTGGACGCCGTGGCCGTGGCCTGCACGGACCAGGGCCTTATCCAGCGCATCGCCTCTTCGGCCGAATGGGCCGAGACGCACGCCCAGCGCATTGCGCGCGCACCGCTTTCCCCGCCGTGGTCCGGGTTTCTGGAGGACGTGCGGGCGCGCGTGTTGGGGGTGAACGTGTCGTTGCGGCCCCGGCGCGGCGTGAACGGCGCGCTGCACGACCAGACCTTCTATTCCCTCAAGGGCGGCCGGGTGACGGTGCGCAAGGCGCTGGAAAAGTTGAGCGCCACCGAAGTGGGGCAGATCGTCGATCCGCTCATCCGGTCCCTGGTGCAGGCGAAGCTGGCGGAGCTTGGCATCAAGGAGCCCGTCAAGGCTTTTTCCGACGGCGCGAATCCGGTGTGCGTGGAGCGGCTGGGGGGCACGCCCGTGCGCAGGGTGCGCGTGCTGGTGAAGGGCACGCCGGAGCGGATCGGCCAGGGGGACCGCGCGCGTCTGGCCATGACCGGCGGCAACCACCACATGGCCGTGTTCGAGACCGTGGACAGGAAGGGGCGCCCCGTGTGGGTGGGCGAGGTGGTGACGCGCTTCGAGGCCAAGCGCCGCGCCGGGCGCAAGGAGCCGGTGGTGCGCCGGGAGCGCCCCGATGGGGGGCGGTTCCTGTTCACGCTGACGAGCGGGGATGTGGTGGCTATCATGGAAGGAAGTGTGGAGACGTTGTGGCGTGTGCGAACAGTGACCACCGACGGTGGTCGTCCGCGTATCCGGATGACTCCGCTCCAGGATGCCAGGCCGGAAAAGGAAATTTACATCGATAAGAACGTAAGAAGGCCATTTGTCAGTCAAATGGGTGATGGAAGTTACCGAAAGGTCACGGTGACGCCGCTTGGCGAAGTGCGTCGGGACAACACGTGAACCGCATCCTGGACATCGGGGACCGCCCGGCCCGGCTGAACGTGGAGGACGGTCTTCTCTGCGTGCGGGTGGAGGGCGGTCCCGAGGCGCGGGTGCCTTTGGCGGAGGTGGGCGCGCTTCTGGTGTCCCACGGGCGCGTGGTGTTCACGCACGGCGTGTTGGCCGGGTTGTCCGCCAGCGGCGGGGTCTATGTGGCCTGCGACGAGCGGCACATGCCCGTGGGGATGATGCTGCCGCTTGCGGGCAACAGCGTGCAGACGGAGCGGATAGCGGCCCAGGCGGAGGCTTCCGCGCCCTTGCGCAAGCAGGCCTGGAAGTATGTTGTGCAGATGAAGCTCGTGAACCAGGCCTGGGCGTTGTCCCTTGTGCGGGGGCACGGCCACGGGCTGGAGGGCATGGCCGCGCGCGTGCGCTCCGGCGACCCGGGCAACGTGGAAGGGGAGGCGGCGCGCAAGTATTGGCGGTTTCTCTTCGGAGCGAACGGGTTCACGCGGGACCGCGCTTCCGGGGGCGTGAACGCCTGGCTGAACTACGGCTACGCGGTGGTGCGCGCGGTGATGGGCCGTGCGGTGTGCGCGGCGGGGCTCCATCCGTCGCTGGGGCTGCACCACCACAACCGCTACGACGCCTTCTGCCTGGTGAGCGACCTGATGGAACCCTACCGTCCGCTTGTGGACGTGTGCGCGGCGGGCATGGCGGCGGCGCACGGCACGGAGCGGGAGCTTGGCAAGGAGTTGAAGCGGGAGCTTCTGGAGTTTCTGAACCAGGATTTTCTGGTGGAGGGCGAGCGGCGGGAGCTGTTCAGCCTGTGCGCGCAGACGGCGCGCAGCCTCGGGGAGCTGTACTGCGGCCAGCGCAACCGGATGTTTCTGCCCCGGTTCGAGGGTTTGGGCGGTGTGCCGTGAGCGGGAGGTTCCGTGCCATGTGGGTGTTCGCGCTGTTCGACCTGCCGGTGACGGCCGTGGTGGAGCGCAAGGAGTATACGCGTTTTCGCAAGGAGTTGAAGCGTCTTGGCTTCTCGATGCTTCAATACTCGGTGTACGCGCGGTATTGCCACAGCCGGGAATCCAAAGACGCGTTCCTGAACAAGGTGCAGGCGCTGGTGCCGGACAAGGGCGAGGTGCGGCTGTTGTCCGTGACGGACGCCCAATTCGGAAAAATGCGGGTGTTGGTGGGAAAAAAACGGCGAAAACCAGAGAAGGGGCCGGAGCAGCTCATGCTTTTCTGAGCTGCTCCGGCAGAATTTCTTCAGCAATTTCAGTGTCTTTTTCTTCAAGAGATTGTAGCCGCTGAAGAAATGGGGTCAAGTCACAACCGTAGACCAGCTGCATGAACGCTTCGGAGGAATTGTAGCCGCTGAAGAAATGGGGTCAAGTCACAACAGGTGACGAGGGAGTTGTGGTCCACGCTCGATTGTAGCCGCTGAAGAAATGGGGTCAAGTCACAACTCACCTGGGTGGGGTTCAACATCCGCACCTATTGTAGCCGCTGAAGAAATGGGGTCAAGTCACAACGCAGGAGAGGCTGTACTGATGGAAGCCCCCATTGTAGCCGCTGAAGAAATGGGGTCAAGTCACAACCTGGGCCACGAGCACGCCGTCGATTTCCGAATTGTAGCCGCTGAAGAAATGGGGTCAAGTCACAACACGCCCAGCAGTGGAAGGGGTCTGTGCTTAATTGTAGCCGCTGAAGAAATGGGGTCAAGTCACAACTTTCCGCGTTGTGCTGGAGGTTGTCGTTGGATTGTAGCCGCTGAAGAAATGGGGTCAAGTCACAACACCTCGGGAGGTGGTGGTGATTCCTCCCCTATTGTAGCCGCTGAAGAAATGGGGTCAAGTCACAACTCGCGCCCAGGGTGGCCGGGTAGACCTTAGAATTGTAGCCGCTGAAGAAATGGGGTCAAGTCACAACGAGGAGATGGAACCCCGCACGTGGGGGATGATTGTAGCCGCTGAAGAAATGGGGTCAAGTCACAACCTTGCTGGGCCTGGAAGAGCTTGAGTTTGAATTGTAGCCGCTGAAGAAATGGGGTCAAGTCACAACGCGCACCAGGCCGATGAGCTGCGGGTGCGTATTGTAGCCGCTGAAGAAATGGGGTCAAGTCACAACGAACAAGCGCTGCGGGACGCGCCCGGATGAATTGTAGCCGCTGAAGAAATGGGGTCAAGTCACAACATTGACTAGGGCAGGAATGCGCTACTCTTGATTGTAGCCGCTGAAGAAATGGGGTCAGGCGGCCCCGGCCCCCTCCGCCCGCCCCCCCCTGCTCATCCCACGGCCGCCACGCGATCGTCACCCGGCTGTCCTAGGATGTCTGCGGGTCGGCGGTCCGGTCCTTTTCAGGAGGTGCGGCATGCGCGCGTTCAACGAGTCCGAGCAGGCCATCCTGCGCGTGGTCGAGGCGTTCGACGGGGTGGTGAAATACCTGGGCATCACCCCGGAGGAGCACCTCGTCTCCTACAGCCAGAAGCACCTGGAAAGGCTCCTGGACGAGGAAATCCTCGAACGGGCCAAGCTCCGGTTCTTCAGCGGCAAGATCAAGGGCGTGCGCTTCACGCGCGACGGGCTGGCCATCTGGAGGCTCTTCACCGGCCAGGAAACGCCCGAGGCCAAGCTGCCCGACGCGGGGCTCCTCGTGCGAGACCTCTACCTGCGCAACGGCCTCTCCTCCACCGACGAGGCCACCCCGCGCGACACGCTCCTCAAGCACCACTCCCGCCGCGCCCTGGTGGACGCCTTCCAGGCCGGGCTCGTGGCCAAGGTCAAGATCCGCCACCCCGGCGGCGAAAAGACCAAGGGTTTCGTGGTCACCCACGCGGGCTACGCCTGGCTGCGCGGCAACAGCCTCATCTGAGCCCGGCGCGCCCCTACTTGGGCGAATAGCCCCGGGCGCGCATGCACTTGTCGCGCAAATCCTCCAGGCGCTTGTCGTGGATGCTTGAATCCTGGAGCCCCGCCGCCGCGCGGGAGGCCTCCCAGTCGCACTCGGAGTAGTCGCGCTCCTCCCGGGCCGTGTCGGCGCCGGGGGCCTGGTAGACGGTGCGCCCGCCGCAGGAGGCGCAGGCCAGGGCCGACAGCAGCGCGGCGGCAAACGTGATGCGCCCGATGGTCATGTGTCGCCTCACAGCCAGGTGAAGAGAAGAATGTAGAAGGCGATGCCGCCCAGGGCGGCGTAGGCGTCGGTCTTGGACATGGCGGTCCTCCCTGGTCCGGCTCTCTAGCCCAGCCCAGGGCGCGCGGCAAGACCGCCGAGAGCCTCAGCAAATGATTCCGAACGATTGCACGCGCGGCGTTTCTTGCGTAACAAGAACGCGAAACCCTCGAACGGAACGCCGCCATGACCCGCAAGTTCGTCATCATCACCTCCTCGGCCCTGCTGCTGCTGGGCCTGGTGATGTGGCAGCTGGGCCTGCGCGCCCAGGGCGAGCTCAAGGCCGTGGCCACCGAGCAGTTCAACCGCCAGCAGCTCATCCTGGCCCAGAAGCTGGCCCAGGACCTGGAACAGCACTTCAGCTTCCTGGGCGCGAGCCTTCTGGAACTCTCGGGCATCCTGCACCGCCATCCCGCGCTCATGGGCGAGCCGGAGAAGGCCCTGCCGCCTTTCCAGGAGATCCTGCGCCAGAGCGAGGTGCTGGCCATCGGCTACGTCCCGGCGGGCGGCGGAGCCGTCTCCTTCTTCAACGACAAGGGCCTCATGTCCGGCCCCCTGGTGCTGGACTACGGCGCCTTCCTGGACTGGGCCAGGGGCAGCGAGACCGGCAAGCTCCTGACGGGCCGCGTGGAGAGCCCGCCCCAGGGGCCCTTCGCCGGAAAGACCATCCTGCGCATGGCCACGCGCTACTGGCCCCACGAAGCGCCCGTGAGCGTCGGCGTCGAGGGCCCGGGCGTGCTCTTCTTCGTGGTGGACGCCGTGGCCGTGGCCAGACGCTACGCCCACGACGTGCGCTCCGGACAGACAGGCTACGCCTGGGTGATCGACCAGCGCGGCTACTTCCTGGACCACTACGAGGAGGACTTCATCGCGCGCGACGCCTTCGAGGTGCGCAAGCGCCGCGATCCGGGCATCGACTTCACCCGCATCGACCAGCTCATGCGCGAGAAGATCATGAAAGGCGAGGAGGGCGTGGACTGGTACGTCTCGGGCTGGCACCGGGGCGCCCAGGGCGAAATGCGCAAGCTCATCGCCTACGCCCCGGCCCACATCGCAACGGACCAGCCGGACCCGGTGGTCTGGGGCGTGGCCCTGGCCGCGCCCGTGGACGAGGTGGAGGGCATCATCGGCAAGGTGGCCCTGCGCGAGATGTTCATGGTGGCCGTGTTCCAGGTGGTGGTCTTCACCGGCCTGGCCGTGACCATGTATTTCGCCTTCCGCTGGTCGGCCAACCTCAAGACCGAAGTGGAGGCCCGCACCGCCGAACTGCGCGAGGCCCGCGACCGCATCCGCCAGAACCTCCAGGAACTCCTGGAAACCCAGGAGCGCCTCATCCGCTCCGAACGCTTCGCCGCCGTGGGCGAGGCCGCCGCCCACATCTCCCACGAGATCCGCAACCCCCTCATGCTCATGGGCGGTTTCGCGCGCCAGGTGCGCCGTTCACTGCCCGAAGACGGGCGCGAAGCCGAAAAGCTCCGGCTCATCGAGGAGGAGGCCAAACGCCTGGAAACCATGCTGGAGGAAGTGCGCGACTTCACGCGCCCCGCCGCGCCCAAGCTCGCCCCGCGCGACCTCAACGCCACCGTCTGGGACACCGTGACCCTCCTGGAGCAGGAGCTGGCCTCCCGGGGCGTGACCCTGCGCGCAAACCTGGACAAAACCCTGCCCCCGGCCGTGCACGACCCCGGCCAGGTGCGCCAGGTGGTGCTCAACCTGGTGAAGAACGCCGCCGAAGCCATGACCCAGGGCGGCGCGGTGACCATCGTCAGCCGGGCCAGGGACGGCTTCGCCGAGGTGGTGGTGAAGGACGACGGCCCGGGCATGGCGCCCGAAGAGGCCGCCAAGGCCTTCAACCCCTTCTACACCACCAAGGAGCGCGGCACCGGCCTGGGCCTGGCCGTGTGCGAACGCATCGCCCGCGACCACGGCGGGGCCATCCGCCTGGACACGGAGAAGGGCAAGGGCTGCGCCTTCACCCTGAGCCTGCCCCTGGAGCGGCGTGGGGCCGAACAGAGGGCCTGACGCCGGGCCGGGGAAATTGCGGGAAGATGCGCGCGAATCGCACTCCGTGCTTGACACGCCCTCGATCGCACCGTACACATCCTCTTCCTTTCGACAGCGTAGGACCGTAGCTCAGGGGGAGAGCACTTGCTTGACACGCAAGGGGTCAGGAGTTCAAATCTCCTCGGTCCTACCACGTGACCCCAGGGGAGGCGTAGCCTCCCCTTTTTTGGCATCCTAGGGAGGCGGTGCCTCCCTTTTTTTGGTAATGGGGTCTGGTATAGCCGCCCCGGCACGGGGCAAGCGGGAGAGCGAGCGTGAACGTCCGCGTCGGAGAACAGATCGTCGAGGCAGCGCCCGGCCAGTCGGCCGGTGAGGTCCTTTCCAAGGCCCTCTCGGGCAAGGCCTTCAAGAACACCGTGGCCGCCCGCCTGGGCGAAGCGGTGATCGATCTCTCCGCCCCGCTTGCCGCCGACGTGGCCGAGCTGGCCCCCGTGGCCGCCGACTCCCCCGAAGGCGTGGAGGTCGTGCGCCACAGCGCCGCCCACATCATGGCCGAGGCCGTGAAGAAACTCTTCCCCGCCGCCCAGGTGACCATCGGCCCGGCCATCGAGAACGGCTTCTACTACGATTTCGCCTTCGAGCGCCCCTTCACCAGCGAGGACCTGGAAGCCATCCAGGCCGAGATGGAGAAGATCGCCGCCGCCAACCACCCCTTCGCCTGCCGCGTGGTCTCCAAGCCCGAGGCCGAGGCGCTCTTCAAGGGCATGGGCGAAGGCTACAAGCTCGAAGTGCTGGCCGACATCCCGGCCGAGACCGTCTCGCTCTACACGCAGGGGGCCTTCACCGACCTCTGCCGCGGCCCCCACGTGCCCTCCACCGGGTTTTTGAAGGCCTTCAAGCTCACCCACGTGGCCGGGGCCTACTGGCGCGGCGACGAGAAGCGCCCCATGCTCTCGCGCATCTACGGCGCGGCCTTCGCGGACCCCAAGGAGCTCAAGGCCTACCTCCATCGCATCGAAGAGGCCAAGAAGCGCGACCACCGCCGCCTGGGCGCCCAGCTCGACCTCTTCAGCGTCTCCGAGGAGGCCGGGGCCGGGATGATCATCTGGCATCCCAAGGGCGCGCTCGTGCGCACCATCCTGGAGGATTTCGAGCGCAAGGAGCACCTCAAGCGCGGCTATTCCATCGTGCAGGGCCCGCAGCTTCTGAAGCGCGATCTCTGGGAGCGCTCCGGGCACTACGACAACTACCGCGAGAACATGTATTTCACCGAGATCGACGAGCAGGCCTACGGCGTGAAGCCCATGAACTGCCTGTCGCACATGCTCATCTACAAGTCGCGCCTGCGCTCCTACCGCGACCTGCCCCAGCGCTACTTCGAGCTGGGCGTGGTGCACCGCCACGAGAAGTCCGGCGTGCTGCACGGCCTCTTGCGCGTGCGCCAGTTCACCCAGGACGACGCCCACATCATCTGCCGCCCCGACCAGCTCCAGGAGGAGATCATCGGGGTGATCAACTTCGTCAAGGACGTGGTGGACCTCTTCGGCTTCGAATTCGAGGCCCAGCTCTCCACGCGCCCCGAGAAGTCCATCGGCTCCGACGAGGCCTGGGAGCTGGCCACCACGTCGCTGCGCCAGGCCATGGAGTCCATCGGCCTGCCCTTCACCATCAACGAGGGCGACGGCGCTTTCTACGGCCCCAAGATTGACATCAAACTCAAGGATGCCTTAGACCGCCGTTGGCAGTGCGCCACCATCCAGTGCGATTTCACCCTGCCCGAGCGCTTCGAGCTCTCCTACACGGGGGCCGACGGCGAACGACACAGGCCGGTGATGCTGCACAGGGTGGTGCTGGGCGCGGTGGAGAGGTTCCTGGGCGTGCTCATCGAGCACACGGCCGGGGCCTTTCCCTGTTGGCTTTCGCCCGTGCAGGCCCGCATCCTCACGGTCACCGACGCCCACGACGCCCACGCGGGCGCCGTGCTCGCGCGGCTGCGCGATGCGGGCATCCGGGCCGAGGCCGACCTGCGCAACGAGAAGCTCGGCTACAAGGTGCGCGAGGCGCAACTGGAGAAGATCCCCTACATGCTCGTCATCGGGGATCAGGAACTGGCCGAGGGCGGCGTGAACGTGCGCCTGCGCTCCGGCGAGAACCTTGGACTCAAGGGGGTCGACGCGGTGATCCAGGCCATTCTGGAAGACTGCGAAGCCCCATTCAAACGAGGAGGTATGCGCTATAACTTCTGCCAGTGACACCGCCCGCTGCAATCACCAGATTCGCGTGCGCGAAGTGCGTGTGATCGCCGACGACGGCTCGCAGTTGGGGATCATCCCCACCAGCGAAGCCCTCCGCTTGGCCCAGGAAAAAGGCCTGGACCTCGTGGAGGTTGCCGCCGCCGCCGATCCGCCGGTGTGCCGGATCATGGACTATGGTAAATTCAAGTACCAGCAGCAGAAAAAACAGCAGGAAGCCCGGAAGAAGCAGACGGTCATCCAGGTCAAGGAAATCAAGGTCCGGCCCAAGACCGATGAGCACGACTACCAGACCAAGCTCAGGCACATCCGGAAATTCCTCGAGGAAGGCGACCGCTGCAAGGTCGCGGTGTTCTTCCGGGGGCGCGAGGTGGTCCACAAGGATCGCGGCGCCAGAATCCTGGAGCGCATCGTTGTCGACCTGGGCGAACTGGTCAAAGTGGAACAGGAGCCCCGCTTCGAGGGACGCATCATGAACATGATGCTGGCTCCTTCCGTGAAGAAGAAAGTGTAGCGCTCGAACGTTTCGCGCGGGGACGGCCCTGCGGACCCGTCGGGGTAAAGCCCCGGCGGCCGGTATTTTCCCAGGAGGACAACATGCCCAAGATCAAGACCAACAAGAGCGCCGCCAAGCGCTTCACCACCACCGGCACCGGCAAGTTCCGCCGCCGCCGCCAGAACAAGCGCCACATCCTGACCAAGAAGAGCGCCAAGCGCAAACGCGCCCTGTCGCCTTCGGCCATCGTGGATTCGGCCAACGAAGGCGCCGTTCGCCGCCTGCTGCCTTACGCCTAGGGCCGGGGCGCCGTCCCGGTCCGGCGGGGGGCTTCCCCGCCGCGCGCAGGGACGACAGGATGTAATGCGTGTCCCCGTGAGGGGCATGGGAGCCGCCCGGCGGTTCCCATGCCCCTCACGGGGACGGGCCGCGAGAATCGGCCCGGACCAGGAAACCATGCTTCGACGAGTTGCCGCAACAGCCCGTGAAGCTCATTGAAAGTTTTTGAAGGAGAGCTCTAGAGGAAACTTTTTCCCAAAAGTATCCTCTCGAATCCTCTCCGCGCTTCCCACAGGAGGGACACCATGCGCGTTAAACGCGGACAGGCCGCCCACAAGCGGCACAAGAAGTATCTGAAGCTTGCCAAGGGATTCGTCGGCGCCCGTTCGGTGCTCTACGAGACCGCCCGCGAGAACGTCGAACGCGCCATGGCCTACGCCTACCGCGACCGCAAGGTGAAGAAGCGCGAGTTCCGCAAGCTGTGGATCATGCGCATCAACGCCGCCGCCCGCGAGAACGGCCTGAGCTACGGCAACTTCATGCACGGCCTCACCCTGGCCGGCATCGAACTGGACCGCAAGGTCCTGGCCGACATGGCCGTGCGCGAGAAGGCCGGCTTCGCCGAACTGGCCGCCCTGGCCAAAACCAAGGTGACCGCGTGAGCCAGGGCCAGGCCCTGATCGAGGAATTGACCGCCCTGGCCGGGGAAGCCAAAAACACCCTCGGCCAGGCGGCCTCGTTCGAGGCCCTGGAAGACCTGCGCGTGGCCTACCTGGGCCGCAAGGGACGCCTTGCCCAGGTGATGGCCAAGCTCCCCGCGCTCACGCCCGAGGAGAAGCGCCAGGCCGGGCAGGCGGCGAACCAGCTCAAAGACGAGCTGACCGCCTGGCACACACTGCGCCTGGAGGCCCTCAAGCGCCAGGAGGAAGAGGCCCTGCTGGCCTCCTTCGACCCGGCTCTGCCCGGACGCGCCCCATCCCTGGGCGGGACGCACCCGCTGACCATGGTCAGCGAGGAGATCTGTCGCGCCTTCGCGGGCATGGGTTTCGAGGTGGTCACCGGCCCCGAGATCGAGACGGACTTCTACAACTTCGAGGCCCTGAACTTCCCCCCCGAGCACCCCGCCCGGGACATGCAGGACACCCTCTACATCGGGGACAACATCCTCCTGCGCACGCACACCTCGCCCCTGCAGGTGCGCACGCTGCTCTCGCGCAAGCCCCCCGTGGCGGCCATCGCCCCGGGCAAGGTCTACCGGCGCGACTCAGACATCACCCACTCCCCCATGTTCCACCAGATCGAGGGCTTCCTCGTGGACAAGGGCGTGACCATGGCGGACCTGCGCGGCACCCTCACCTTCTTCGTGCACCGCATCTTCGGGGCCGAGACGCGCGTGCGCTTCCGGCCGAGCTTCTTCCCCTTCACCGAGCCCAGCGCCGAGGTGGACATCTCCTGCGTGCTCTGCGAAGGCACGGGCCGCGCCGGGGACGACACCTGCCGCGTGTGCAAGGGCACGGGCTGGGTGGAGATCCTGGGCTGCGGCATGATCGACCCCAACGTGCTCAAGGCCGTGGACATCGACCCCGAAGTGCACTCCGGCTTCGCCTTCGGCATGGGCGTGGAACGCGTGACCATGCTCAAGTACGGCGTTGGCGACCTGCGCCTCTTCTTCGAGAACGACGTGCGCTTCCTGGGCCAGTTCGCGTAGAGGCCCGCGCGGCCATGCGCCTGACCACCGAAGAACGGGAGGCCATCAAGGCCGCCGTGCGCGCCCAGGACCCCGAGGCCCAGGTGTGGCTCTTCGGCTCGCGCGCGGACGACTCCAAGCGCGGCGGCGACATCGACCTGCTCGTCTTCTCCCAGATCATGGGCTGGTCCGAGAAGGGCGACGTGTGGTGGGAACTCCAGGAACGGCTGGGCGAGCAGAAGATCGACATCGTGGTGGCCAAGGACCGGAGCGACCCGTTCGTGCGGATGGTCATGGAGAAGGCGGTGAGGTTATGAGCGCCCTGTCTGCCAAGGAACTGATCGCCAAGGGCGTCGCGCAACTGGAGCGGTCCGCCGAACGCCTCGGGAAATCGTACGAGATCTGTCTCAAGGCGAATCGCGAATCCCCTGCCGACGAGGACTACGACGCCTTTGAAGCCCTTGCCGGGCGTTTTTCCCGCACCTCGGACATCCTGCTTCAAAAAGTCTTCCGTGCCCTGGACGCCTACGACCTCTACGAAAGCGGAACCCCGTTGGACGTGATCAACAGGGCGGACAAACGGGAACTCTTTGATGATGTCGGATCCATCAAAAGAATCCGCGCACTCCGCAACACGATAGCGCACGAATACGAACTGGAAGACATTGTCCGGCTCATGAACGAGATTTTGCTCCTCACGCCGGACCTGCTTGAAGCGTGCAAGCGTTCCATCGCGTACGCAAGAGAACTCATCGAATCCTGAATGGCGAAGGGCTTCCCGCCATCGGGACGCCACCGCGCCGGAGGCATAGTCCATGCTCCTTTCGCTCAACTGGCTCCGTGAATTCGTGCCCTACGAGGGCCCCGTCGACACCCTGGCCGACCGCCTGACCATGCTGGGACTCGAAGTGGAGGGCGTCTCGCGGCCCTTCGCCGCCTGCGCCGACGTGGTGGTGGGCAAGGTGCTCACCCGCGAGCAGCACCCCGACGCGGACAAGCTCTCCGTCTGCTCGGTGGACGTGGGCCAAGGCGAGCCGCTCCAGATCGTCTGCGGCGCGGCCAACGTGGCCGCCGGGCAGTTCGTGCCCGTGGCGACCATCGGCACGAAGCTCCCCGGCGGGCTCGTCATCAAGAAGAGCAAGCTGCGCGGCGTGGAGTCGTGCGGCATGATCTGCTCCGAATCGGAGCTGGGCCTGGCCGAGAAGTCAGAAGGCATCCTGGCCCTGGAAGGCGCGCCCGTCCCGGGCAAGACCCTGGCCGAGGCCTTCGGCCTGGACGACGTGGTGCTGGAGATCGGCATCACCCCCAACCGCGCCGACTGCCTCTCCATCCTGGGCCTGGCCCGCGAGACGGCCATGGCCTTCGGCCTGCCCCTCTCCATGCCCAAGGTCCGCCTGGAAGAGCACGGCCCCGACGCCTCCTCCCTGGTGCGCGTGGACATCCAGGACCCCTCGGGCTGCCCGGTCTACCGCGCGCGCATCATACAGGGCGTGGAGATCAAGCCCTCCCCGGCCTGGATGCGCTGGCGGCTCGCGGCCATGGGCCAGCGCCCGCTCAACAACATCGTGGACGTGACCAACTACGTGATGCTGGAGCTCGGCCAGCCCTTGCACGCCTTCGACCGCTCCCTCCTGGCCGGGGACGTCATCGAGGTCCGGCGCGCCCGGGACGGCCAGCGCTTCACCACCCTGGACGGCCAGGAGCGCACCCTCACCGCGCGCGACCTGCTCATCTGCGACCAGGCCAAGGCCGTGGCCCTGGCGGGCGTCATGGGCGGCGAGAACTCCGAGATCAACGACCGCTCCACCGACGTGCTTCTGGAGTGCGCCGTGTTCGACCCGGCCACCATCCGCAAAACCGGCCGCCGCCTGGGCCTCTCCAGCGAATCGTCCTACCGCTACGAGCGCGGGGTGGATCAGCCCGCATCGCTCTTCGCCATGAACCGCGCCGCCGCGCTCATGGCCGCCCACTCCGACGGGCGCGTGCTGCCCGGCGTGGCCAGCCATGAGCCCCGGCCCTGGAAGGCCCCCGCGCTGTCCTTCCGCCCGGCCAAGGCCGCAGCGCTCCTGGGCATCGAGCTCACGGGGGAATTCTGCCGCAAGACCCTGCAGGGCCTGGGCTGCGAGGTGGAAGCCCGGTCGTCCGAGGCCTGGAGCGTCGTCCCGCCCCCCGCCCGCCTGGACCTGGAGCGCGAGGTGGACCTCGTGGAAGAGGTGGCCCGCGTCTACGGCATGGACCGCATCCCGGCCGTGATGCCGCGCATGGCCAAGTCCCTGGACGTGCAGGACGCCCTGGGGGCCGAGGTTCCCTTCCTGCGCCGCCTGCGGGACTGGGCCGTGGGCGCTGGGCTGCGCGAGACCGTGAACTACTCCTTCGTGGGCCAGCACGAGCTGGACCTGCTGGGCCTGCCCGGCGAGGGCCGCGTCCCCGTGGCCAACCCCCTCTCGGAAGACCAGAACGTCATGCGCCCCAGCCTGGCCCCGGGCCTGCTCAAGAGCGTGCGCCACAACCTGAACCAGGGCAACGCCGCCCTGCGCCTCTTCGAGATCGCCAAGATCTTCGTGGCCGACAAGGCCTCCGAGACCACGGTGCGCGAGACCGACCACCTGGCCATCGCCCTGCACGGCGCGCGCTTCGGCGGCTTCCCCTGGCCCGAGGAGAAGGCAGACTATTCCGACCTCAAGGGCCTGGTGGAACACCTTCTGGGCTCGCTGGGCCTGCACGGCGCGCGGTTCGCGCGCAAGGCCGACCACTCCTGGCTCTCGCCCTGCGTCGAGGTTTCCCTGGAGGGGCGTACGCTGGGTGTGCTGGGCCGCGTTCTGCCCGACGTGGCCGCCTCCTTCGAGGCCCGGGCGGACCTCTGGCTGGCCGAGCTGGACGCCCAGGCGCTCATGCGCCGCCACCAGCGCCGGGCCGTGCGCCACGCCGCGCTCCCCAAGTTCCCCCCCTCGCGGCGCGACGTGACCCTGGTGACGCCCGCCGGACTCTCGGTGGCGGAGCTGCTCAAGGCGGCCCTGGACGCCCGCCCCGCCATCCTGGAGGACGTGGCCGTCCACGACCTCTTCGAGCCCAAGGGCGCGGTGGAAAAGAACGTGACCCTGCGCGCCACCTACCGCCACGCCGAGCGCACCCTCACGGACAAGGACGTGGACAAGGCCCATCAGGCCCTCTGCGCCGCCCTGGGCAAGGCCCTGCCCGTGCGCCTGCAGCAGTAGACGCTCGGGCGTTTCGCTTCCCCGGGCGGGTCAGGCTTCGGCCTGGCCCGCCCTTTTCCGTATGGAAGGCCGCACGACGCGGGGGAGACCCGGGAAGAGATAAGCCGAAGGGAAGCCGGTCCCTGCCGGTGGGCACGCAGGCGTCTTCCGTGTCCGTCGCGCGCGAGGAAACCAACGGAACGATCACGCCAGCGGCCAGCCCGTGCGCGTCTTGTGCGCCCTTCGCGCGCAAGGGGTAGCCCCCGGCCCCGGATCAGTTCCCTGAGGCCCGCGGATGCGGAGCGAACAGCGGGACGACAACGATGTCCGGGATGGCCATCGCCTCCAGCTCGCGCAGGATCGCATCCTGGTAGCGGACGCTCACCACGGCTACGTGCGCCGGTGCTATTGTGCGTAAAGTCTCGCTGTCTCGCATGCGCACGGGGCGTCCCATGTGGGGGTAGAGCTGCCGTTCGGCGCTGCTGTCGAGGAAACCGCGCAGGTTCTCTTCCGGAATCTGGAGCCCGTGGGAAAGGCGCATGCATTCGATGCTCGCGGGCGTCACCCAGACGTCCCGGTCCGTGCCGCGAAGTCCTGACATGATGGCGCGGAACTCCGCCGTGGCGCGTTCGATGTGAGGCACGACAAAGGGATCGATGTAGACAGGGTATTGGCAATGGGGACAATAGCGCTGGATCTCGAAGGAGAAGCCGGAGATTTCCAGAGGGAAATTCCCGCCGCAAGTCTGGCAGGCGATGGACAGGCCGGAAGTAAAAGGCGTTTCATCCAGAACCTGAACGATGTGGCCGCGTCTGTTGGCCAGTGAATAGGCGTAGTATTCACGCGAAGCCCACTCCTGCAGTTCGAGCAAGTCCTCGTCCGGCATTCTGGTCATGTTGACTCGTAGCTTGCCGAATGTGCTGAGGGACGAAATGAAGTCGGCCTTGTCGGCGATCAATCCTTCGCGCAGACAACGGTCATAGATGGGAGACCCGGGGTAAGGAACAATGAAGCCGATGTCGCCGAAGGGCACCAGTGCGGTCTCCTTGAGGAAATCGACCGTCTGGCGCACGGTTTCGGGGGTTTCTTCGAAATCGCCGAGGATGATGCCCCCGGCGGTGCATATCCCGGCCGCGCGGACGTCGTGGATCGCCTTGCGTGAAATGGCTGAAGTGATCTTTTTTTTCATCGACCTGAGAATGGTGTCGGACCCGCTCTCGAAGCCCATGGTAACGGCCCTGCAGCCGGCCTGGCGCATGCGCCTGAGCAACGCGGGATCCGCATCGGTGGCTCGCATCTGGCAAGACCAATTCGTTATGAAGCTCAAACGCTCGATGGCGTCGCAGAACTGTTGCGTCCAGGTTTTGTCGAGGGCGAACAGTTCGTCGCCGAACCCGAACGCGGTAAAGCCATAGGCGCAGTGCAGAGCGTTGATCTCTTCGATGACACTGGGGACGGAGCGTTTCCGATAGACGCTCCCCGGGGGATGATAGCAGAACGTGCAGTGGAACGGGCAGGATCGGCTCGTGTAAATGGAAACGCCGACCGAGGCGATCTCCTCGGGAGTGAGGAAGATTTCCCTTGCCGGGAAAGGCAATGAGTCGAGATCGCGAATAACGGGGCGCGCGGGCGAGCGCGTGACCTGCCCGTCGCTCATGGACACGACGCCTTGCACCTGGGCCGGGTCTGAACCGGATTCGAGGGCGTTGACCAGTTCGAGCATGGTCAGTTCGCCTTCGCCGAGCACGCCGTGGTCGACCCCGAACTGTTCCATGCAGAATTCCGGTTCTGACGAAAAGAGGTTGCCCCCGGTGATGAGCACGGTTTCGGGCGACAAGGCCTTGACCGTGCGGAAGAACGTTTGCTGGAAACGATATGTCGTGCACAGCCCGCCCATGGCGATGGCCCCGCACCCCGTGCCGTCGGCCAGACGGACGGCGGCCTTGGCGACCTCCTCGGCCGTTCCGGGCATGCTGTTGGCGTTGAGGCCGATCGCCTCGTGCCCTCCCCGGAGGAGCATTGCCGCCACGTAGGCCGGGCCCAGCGGGAGGTACGGCGTGCGGTCGGAGGTGTAGTATCGTGGCTCGGCGAGCAAAATGCGCATGGAAACGACTCCTCATGAGGTGCGCCCGGCCAGACTGAGGGCAGAGGTGCGGTCAGTCGGCGCTGTGCGGGCGCGGCGTGGGACAAGTAAAGCCAGTCGTCAGTGTAAGCAAGATGAATGCCTAAGCTAACGGCTTTTCAGAGAGAAGTCTGCCGAATCCGGCACCCATGGGAAACCCTCTGGGGACGACCCGCATGGCCCAGGCCGCAACGGAACCTGTGTTGGGTGAACCGCGTGAATCATCAAGAATTGTCGTGAGCGCCCTTGAAAGTCAACGGGAGGGCAAGTGTCCTTCAAGGTTCGAAGCAGGCCTCGAACGCGTTTGGCCAGCGGCATCGGCAGGGACGCCATGTCGGCAAAGCGCTGCCGCAGGCCGGTTAGCGGCCCGCCGGTGCTTCTCGGATCGGCCAAGGCGCTTTCCGCGCAAAAAGCCCCGGCGTCCGGAGGACCGCCGGGGCTTGCATCAGCCTGCGCGGGGTGAGCGTTTATTTGGCTTCCACGAACTTGCCGTCCTTCACCTGGACCATCACCAGGGAGCCGGTGTCCAGGCCGTTGTGGTCCTCGGGGGTGACGTTGTAGACGCCCGAGATGGCCACCACGCCCTTGAGCTGTTCCAGGGCGTCGCGCAGGGCGGCGGGGTCGGCCTTTCCGGCCTTTTTCAGGCCCTCCGCCAGCAGGGTCAGGGCGTCGGCGGCGTAGCCGGAGTGAGTGTTCATGGGGAACTTGGCCTGAAGCCCGGCGGCGTCGTAGGCCTTCACGAAGGCGTCGATGACAGGCTTCTGGGGGTCGGCGGCGGTGAGGGTGGCGGCAGTCATCAGCTTGGTGGCGGGCATGAGCACGCCTTCGGCCCCGGCGCCGGCCAGCTTGAGGAAGTTGGGGCCGGCGATGCCGTGGGACTGCACCACCAGGGGCTTGTCGCCCGGCAGGTCCGCGAAGTTCTTGGCGGCGATGGCAGCGGCGGGCCCGATGGTCCAGACGATGACGGCCTGGGGCTTGGCCATGGCCACCTTGAAGGCCTCGGCGGAGAAGTCCGCGCCTTTGGAGTCCATGGTCTCCTCGGCCACGAGGGTGATGCCGTGCTTGGCGGCCAGGGCCTTGAGCGCGTCCAGGCCGTCCTGGCCGAAGGGGTCCTTGGCGGTGAGCAGGGCCACCTTGGTGGCGCCCTTGGCCTTGAGGTGCGCGTAGATCTTGTCCACGGCGGTGTTGGTGCGCTGGGGCACCTTGAAGGTCCAGGCGAAGGGTCCGTACTTGCCGCCCGCCACGATGGCGTCGCCGCCCACGGTCATGATCACGGGGACCTTCTGCTCCTCGGTGTACTTCTTCACGGCCATGCCCTCGCCGGTGGAGGTGGGGCCGATGAGGGCCAGCACCTTGTCGGATTCCACCAGCTGGCGGGCCATGCGCAGGGCCACCTCGGGCGTGGACTGGGTGTCCAGGGCCACCAGCTTGAGGGGGCGGCCCAGGATGCCGCCTGCGTCGTTGATTTCCTTGAGCTTCATCTCGGCGACCAGACGCGTGGCGGTGCCGATTTCGGCCGTGGGGCCGGATTCGGCGAAGATGCCGCCGATCAGGATAGGCTCAGCGGCGGCTGCGTTGCCGACGAAGCAGAAGAGGGCCAGGACCAGGGCGAAGAGGGAGCGCGGCATGATTCCTCCGGAACGTGTAGGGTTGTGCAGGAAGTACACGCGATCGGCTAGCGGGGCAACAGGCGCGCCCGGCCCGATTCCCGCCAGAAGCCCGCCACCAGGGCGATGGCCAGGATGAGCCCGTGGGCCAGCACGGTGGCGTCGCCCAGCTGGTGGAACCAGGCGATGAGCGACTCCAGCGCCACCACGGCGGCCAGGGGCCGGATGAGGCGGCCGGGGCCGCCGATCACCAGGAAGAGCAGCGTCTTGAGGGAGAGGCCCAGGTCGAACTGCCCGGGGCTGATGAAGCCGGTGGAGTTGGCCAGCACCATGCCCGCCATGGCCGAGAGCGCACCGCCGATGCCGAAGGAGAGGGCTCGGGTGGAGAGCCGGTCGATGCCGCAGCTGGAGGCGGCCAGGGCGTCGTCCTTGCAGGCCATGAGGGCGCGTCCCTGGCGGGAGTCGCGCAGGGCCAGGAAGAGGTACCCGCCCAGGGCGATGAGCGCGATGAGCGCGAAGAAGTTGGCGCGGTCGCCCGTGAGCGTCCCCACAAGGGGGAGCGAGGGCGAAACGGGGACCATCATCCCGTTGGAGCCGCCGGTGAGCCCGGAAAAGGTGAGCACGAGGTTGTGGAAGATCAGGCAAAGGCAGAGGGTGGCCATGGCCAGGAAACCCTCGCCCAGCTTCTCCAGGGGCTTGGAGACGGCCGAGGCCAGCACGTAGACCCCCAGGGCCACGCCGGGCACGATGAGCAGGGTGCCCTGTGGCCAGAGCGCGTGGAGGATCACCGAGGCATAGGCCCCCAGGCCGCAGAAGGCCCCGGTGGCCATGGAGGCCTGGCCCCCCAGGCCCAGGCAGAAGTTGAGGGCCAGCACGTTGAGGGCCAGGAAGAGGTGCTGGTTGAGCGTGAGCAGGGCCACGCCGGGCAGGAAAGCGCCCACGGCGCAAAGGCCCAGCAGGAAGATGCCCAGGTGTGCGAGCTGGCGTCGCATGGTCAGACCTTCTCGCGCCTGCCGCGCTCCAGGGGCGAGAACACCAGCAGGGCCACCAGGAGCGAGTAGGTGAGGGTTTCCTTGAGGTCGGCCGAGAAACTGAGGGTCAGGCAGGCCTCGATGACGCCCAGGGCGAGGCCCCCGGCGAAGACGCGCGAGAGCGAGGAGTAGCCGCCCAGGGTGGCGGCCACGAAGCCCTTCAGGCCCAGGCCGAAGCCCATGTCGTAGCGCAGCATGGTCTGGGGGCCGATGGCCATGGCCGCCAGCGCGGCGAGCATGCCCGAGAGAGCGAAGGAGAGGGCCTGGGCGCGCACGGGGTTGACGCCCTGGAGGCGCGCGGCCAGCGCGTTCATGGACACGGCGCGGATGGCGCGCCCGGTGCGCGTGAAGGTGAGGAAGGCCGAGAGGGTGGCCACGCTGGCCAGGGCCAACGCCAGGGAGGTGAGGGTGTTGGCCGAGAGGAACAGCGGACCCATGCGGAAGGCGGGCAGGGCGATGAACTGATCGAGCTTGAGGGGGTTCTTGCCCCAGATGAGGATGGCCGCGCCCTGCCAGATGAGGCTCGCGGCCACGGTGAGCATGAGCTGGCGCAGCGGTTGCGCGCCCAGCAGCACGCCCAGGGTGGAGGCGTAGAGCAGGTGCCCCAGGGCGAAGCCGAAGGCCCCCGCGGCCAGGAGCGCCGTGAGCGGCCCCAGCTGGAAGGCCTGGGAGACGCTGAAAAGGACAAGTCCGCCCAGGAGGAGCAGCTCCCCCTGGGCGAAGTTGATCAGTCGGCTCGAATTGTAGACCAGGGCGAAGCCCAGGGCCATGAGCCCGTAGACGGCCCCCAGCGCCAACCCGGAGTTGACGGCCTGGGCCAGATAGAGACCGAGCACGCCGTGACGCCGGCGGGCTAGTTGCCCACCTCCTCCATGTTGCCGTAGGTGCCGCTCTGCTGCGTGGAGTTGATGTCCAGCGGGTAGGCGAGCACCAGGGTACGGCGGTTCTTCAGGCCCGTGGGGCCGGGGTAGGTGTTCATGCACACGATGAGGTCCAGGGTGCCGTCGTTCTCCAGGTCGGAGACGTCGTAGCCCATGATGGTGCCCTTGATGCGGCGGGTCTTCCACTTCAGGTTCATGCCCACGCCGTCCCAGGCCAGGGCGTGGATTTCGCCCTGGGAGAAGGAGCGGAAGTTCTCGAAGAACTGGGAGGCGATGGAGATGTTGCGGCTCACCAGCAGTTCGGGGGTCTTGCCCAGGATCACGGGGACCAGTGGCAGGGGCACGTAGTAGTAGGACCACATGTAGTTGGCGTTGGGCGACGCGCCGGGGGCCATGAGGGTATCGTGCTCGATGCCCAGGCCGGAACCGGCGTACTGCTCCTCGGTCTTGGCGATCACGTCGTTGCGGCCGGAGGTCACGTTGAGCCGGTCGCCGTCGTCCACGTAGACGAGCTTGTAGCCTGCCTCTTCGGGCAGGTAGGCGAAGTTGAAGGGGTTGACCTTGCTGGGCACGTTGAGCTTGGAGCCCTGCGTGAGCTTGCCGCCGGAGTAGGACATCTCGTAGACGCCTCCGGTGAAGAGATCCTTCTGGTTGCCCTTGCTGCCCACGAGCTGGGGCTGGAAGCGGGGGGGCAGCTTCACGGTGGCCAGGTACCAGGGCAGGCGCTCGGCTTCGAGCACGAGCTTGTTGCCCTCCAGGCGGTAGACGGAGGAGAGCGGCAGGCGCTCGAAGTGGGCGGTGATCACCAGGCGTGCCTGGCGGTCCGAAGGGCTCTTCACGATGGAGGCGCGCACGTTGGTCACCCTGGTGGAGCCTTCGTGCTTGGCCACCTGGGCGAGCTGGCGGTCCTGGTGGCGGTAGACGTAGATTTCGGCGTTGGTGAAGAGCACGATCTCGTTCTTGCCGTCCCCGTCGAGGTCGCCCACGGCCATGCCGTTGGCGGCGAAGGGCAGGCTCTGGCTGCGCCAGGAGCCGGCGGCGTCGGAGTTGCCCGCGTAGCGGAAGTTGGGGTTCAGATAGGTCTGCTGGTTCTCCGCGGTCTGGTTGACCACGAAGGCCGGGTTCATCTGGTTGACCTGCTCCACGGGCTGGCCGGTGCGGGGGTCGCGCTGGGCCTCGGGGCGCTTGAAGATCTGGGTGTTGATCTCCTTGGCCACGCCCTCCATGGCCGGGATGATGGCGTTGAGCTTGGTCTGGGTGGCCTTAGGGGTCACCTGGCCCTTGGAATCCATGACCTTCACGTCGAGGCTGGCGTCGCCCCCGGCGATGGTGACGGAGCCAAAGACCACGTAGTCGGCCTTGAGGGCGGCCAGGGCGGCCTTGGCGTCGGCCTCGGAGCGGGGCGCGGCCTTGGCCTTCTGGTCCACCACGGCGCGGTCCACGGGCTGGAACTTGCCCTGCCAGGTCAGGCGCGAGGCCAGCATGTCCTGCACTCCCTGGGAGAGGTAGGCGTACTGGTCGGGGCCGTTGATCACGAAGGGCAGTACGGCGAAGGATTTCGTCTGGGCCATGGCGGCCGAAGCGGACAGGATGACGGCCAGAAAGGCCAGGAACACCACGCGGACGCGGATCATGCAGGAACCTCCATTGGCTTGGGAGAGCCGCACCGGCTTGGCCGGGCGGGCTTGGGTGTTAGCATTAACCCATGAGCGAGGCAAAAGAAATGTGTCGGGCTTTTTCCTTGCAGGGAGAGGGGTTGGGCGAAACGGCCGGGCATGAACAAAGATTCATGACCGCCCGCGCCTTCCGGCCCTGCAAAGGGGACGCGCAACGAAGCCCGGAGGTTACGCGATACGGGCCTTGCCAAGCGCGTGGGCTTGGGCCATCCTCCGGGCGTGGCACGCTCCTTCCGCCTCGTCTGCGAGGCCTCCGAGATTTCCCGCGTGGAGGACCTCCTGCGCGCCCAGGGGTTCGATTTCGAGCCCGAGCCCTTCCACGGCCTCTGCCGTCGGTTGACGGCCGAGCCCTTCCCCCTGGGGGCCTCCCTGGCCGCGCGCTTCGGCCTGGTCTACATCCAGGACCGCTCCTCCATGCTGCCCCCACTGGCCCTGGCCCCGCCCCCCGGCGCGGCCGTGCTGGACATGTGCGCCAGCCCCGGCGGCAAGACCTCCTTCCTGGCCCAACTCGCGGGGCGCGAAGGCTTCGTGCTGGGCAACGAGCCCGGGGCCGACCGCCTGGCCACGCTGCGCCGCAACCTGGCCTGCATGAACCTGCCCCAGGCCGCCACCACCGGCATGAAGGGCCAGGACCTGCCCCTGCCCGAAGCCGCCTTCGGCCACATCCTTCTGGACCCCCCCTGCAGCGGCTGGGGCACCGCAGAGAAGAACCCCCGCGTGCTCGACCTGTGGACCCCGGACAAGGCTCAGCCCCTGGCCGCGCTCCAGCGCGAGCTCCTGGCCAAGGCGTCCACGCTTCTGGCCCCGGGCGGGAGGCTTCTCTATTCCACCTGCACCACCAACGTGGCCGAAAACGAGGAACAGGCCCTCTGGGCCGTCCGGGAGTTGGGCCTGGAGCTTGCGCCCTTGGCCCCCTTCGCCGGGTTCTCCTTCCACGAGCCCCTGCTGGCGGGCGCGGAGGGGACGCTGCGCGTGGACTCCGAGGGCTCCGAGGCCCAGGGATTCTATCTGGCTCTCCTGGTGAAGCCCGGCGGCGCGGCGACGCCCGTCGGCCCCCCCGGGCCGGACGCCGAAGGTGTGGGCGGCCCGGTTCGGGACGGCGCGTCAGACCATATCCCCGCCCGCTGCGTCGAGGACGAGGGGCGGGTTCAGGACCCTGCCGCGCGCGGCGCGACGCGGCGGGAACCCCGGGAGCGGACGCTCCGCGCCTGTTCCGGGCGGGAGAAGCCCCTGAAAAGAGCCCCCCGCGAGCGCGAGGCGGGTTTCGAGGCCCTGGTCCTGGAGGATGTTGCCGCCCTGGCCCCGGACCTGGCCTGGGACGCGCTGCCCCCGGGCTGGCTGGAGCCCTTCAAGGACGAGTTGTGCTTCCTGCCCGAACGCGGCCGCGGCCTTCTGCCGCCCCGGCGCAAGGGCCAGCGTCTGGGATCGCTTTCGGGGGGTGTCTTCCGGCCGTGGGGTCGCGCCCGGGTGCTCGCCCCGCTGCCTGGGGCCGGTCCCTGCCTGGACGCGGACGATCCGGAGGTGCTTCGCGCGCTCCTGGAGGGCCGCAGCGTGGGGGTTTCCCCCGGAGCGGCGCGCATGGGGCTCGCCTTTCGGGGGCTGCCCCTGGGATTTCTGGCCGTGAAGGGCGCGCGCGCCCTGTGGTCCGACAGATAGAGGTGAAACAATGCGAAACGTGATGCCCAGAACCCGCCTGCGCCAGGCCGCCAGAAGCGCCCCGGTGGAGCCCCGGTTCTTCTCCTTCAACGACCAGCCCAAGGACTTCTCCATGACCGGCATCCGGCGCAGGCTGTCCAGGTTCTTTTCGCCCCGGAGCGGGCGCTCGGTGATCCTCCCCCTGGACCACGGCGTGGGCGAAGGCATGCTCCCCGGCCTGGAAGCCGTGGGGCGTCTCCTGGGCCTGGTGGCCGGGCGCGAGGTGCAGGGCGTGCTCCTGAACAAGGGGCCGGCCCGGGCGCACGGGGCGGCCCTGCCGCCGTGCATGGGGCTGATCGTGCAGCTTTCCGGGGGCACCAAGCACGCCCTGCCGCCCTACGGGCGCACGGTGGTCTGTTCGGTGGGCGAGGCCCTGCGACTGGGCGCGGACGCCGTGAGCCTGCAGATCAACGTGGGCAACGACCTGGAAGACCGCATGCTGGCCGACTTCGGCGCCATGGCCGACGAGGCCCACCAGGCCGGGCTGCCCGTGCTGGCCGTCATCGCGCCCCGGGGAGGGCAGATCGTCAACGAGATGGACCCGAGCCTCATCTCCCACTGCATCCGCCTGGGCGCCGAACTGGGCGCTGACCTCACGGGCGCGCCCTACGGCGGCGACCCGGCCAGCTTCGCCGAGGCCATCGAGTCCTCGGACACGCCGGTGCTCGTCACGGGCGGCCCGGGCCGGGGCGACGCCCAGCGCTTCCTGGCCGCCATGGAGGAGGCCCTTGCCTGCGGCGCGGCGGGCATCTGCGCGGGACGCAACATCTTCCAGCACCAGGACCCCGAGGAGGTGCTGGACGCCATCGTCAACCTCGTGCACGCCCCGCGCGGCGAGGAGCCGGGCGGGCCCGGCGACGTTCCCTCGCCCGGAGGGGACGCCGCGCCGGACGGCGACGCCTCCGCGCCGGACGAACAGGACGCCGGGCCGGACGCAGGGGCCTGAGCGGCCCGCGCTCCGACCCCCGGTACGTCTGTCACGCATGGACGCGGCGCGCCTCTTCGTGGGCCTGCCCCTGCCGCCCGTGCTGCGCGATGGTCTGGCGGCCCTGCGGCGCGTGCTTGAGCCCCTGTCCCCGGTCCCCTGCGCCTGGACCAGGCCCGGGGAGTGGCACCTGACGCTCAAATTCCTTGGCGACACGCCCCTGGAGCGCATTCCGTCCCTGAAGGCGGCGCTGGAAGGCGTCGCCTGGGAGGCCTTCACCCTGCGCCCGGGCGGGGCCGGGACGTTCCCGGAGCGCGGCGCGCCCCGGGTGCTCTGGGCGGGGCTCGCGCTGGGCGGGCCTGAGTGCGCGGCCTTGGCGCGCGCGGTGAAGCAGGCGCTCGCGCCCTTGGGCTTCGCGCCCGAGGCGCGCGCGTTCGCGGCGCACCTCACGGTGGCCAGGGCCAAGGGGGCCGCCCCGTCCGCCGCGTGGCGCCCCGCGCTGGAGGCCCTGGAGGCGGCGCGCTGGGAGGCGGTCCGCATGGAGCGGATGGTGTTGTGGCGGTCTTATGCCGCCGGGCGTGGCGCGGTGAGCGTCGGGCCGGTGCGGCATGGCGCGGTTGGCGGTGGCGGAACGCAGGGCGTCGTGCCGGGAGTCGGCGCGGGGAGCGCGGGGGGAAGTCGTCCCCCGGGGCCCCGCCACGTCCCCCTGTGGGAGGGCGGAGCCCCGGGTTGAAGGACCGGATGCGTCAGGGCCGGGGCGAGCCCGTGCTAGAGGTAGTCGCCCCTGTTGAACTTGATCTGTTCCGTCGCGGCCAGGACATCCAGTTCGTTGACCAGCGAAGAGAGTTCCGGGCTGTGCCCGTCCAGGCCAGGGTGCTCGTCCTTGAGCTTTTTCACGCCGCTCTGGATGGTTTCGAGGGTTCCGTAAGCCTGGCGCAGTTGGGCGGAGCCGCCGCTGGCCAGGGCGTCGGAATATTTTTCCCATTGGTTGAGAATGCTGTCCACGTTTTCCATGACCGCCTGCCTTTCGTTCGCCACCCCGGCGGCCGGCGCGGCGGCCTGGGCCGCCATGGCCTGGGTCAGTCCCGCCATGCCCGAGAGCAGGGGGGGCGGGGCGGTCCGTGCCGCCTGCTGCCCGCTCTCCACCTCCCTGGCCAGGATGTCTCCGAAGTTCCCGGCCTGGGTGGACCTGCTGGACTGAACCTTTCCCGTCTGTTGGATGGGGACGATCTGGTCCGGTTGAATCTTCATCGGCGCATCTCCTCGCCCTGACGTGTTCCTGGGCTCTGCATAGCAAAGGCCTTGCCAATACGTGAATTTTGTCAACCATGCGAAATCATGAACTATGCGAAGCTTCGCACCCGGAAGTTTTTGCCGCCGGGCTTTTTCCCGATCGGCCGAAGCGGGCAAAACTCCAGGCCTGGGCGCAAGTGACCCCGCCGCGAGCCTTTCCCCTCAGTAGTCCAGGGGAAACCCCTTGTCTATCCTCGCCCCGTGCGGCTACACTCAGGGTTCGGACAACGCGAACCATTGGAGGCGGCCATGGCCGATTTCAAGAAGATTCTCTGCGCGGTCGATTTCTCCGACCACAGCCCCAAGCTCGCCGATTACGCCGTGTCGCTGGCGCGGTGCACGGGGGCGAAACTGATCTGCGTCTACGTGGCCCCGTCGCTGTCGCAGTACGTAGGCTTCCACGTGCCGCCCAGCTCCATCGAGGCCTTCGTGGGCGAGATCGTCTCCGGGGCGGACTCCAGCATGCAGGCCTACCTCGACGCCCACTTCAAGGGCGCCGACGCCACCGGCAAGGTGCTCGTGGGCTACCCCGCCGAGGAGATCCTCAACATGGCCGAGGACGAGGACGCCGACCTGATCATCATGGGCACCCACGGCCGCACCGGCATCGACCGCATCCTCTTCGGATCGGTGGCGGAAAAGATCGTGAAAAGCTCCAAATGCCCGGTGCTGACCATCCGCCCGGAACACAAGGACGAGGATTGATGGACCCGCGCGACACGCTGCGCCCCGAAGTGCTGGAGTTCACTCCCTATTCGCCGGGCCTTTCCATCGACGAGATCCGGGAGCGCCACGGGCTGGCCAACGTGATCAAGCTCGCCAGCAACGAGAACCCCCTGGGGGCCTCGCCGCTGGTGCGCCGCGTGCTCGCGCGCCGTTCCGAGAGCGTCTTCCGCTACCCCCAGTCGGGCAACCCCAGGCTCGTGCGCGCCATCGCTGATTTCCACGGCGTCGATCCCGCGCGCATCGTGCCGGGCAACGGCTCCGATGAGATCATCGACCTGATGCTGCGCGTGAAGGCCCGCCCCGGCGTGGACAACGTGGTGGCCTTCCAGCCCTGCTTCAGCATCTACCGCCTCCAGGCCAAGCTCTGCGGCGTGGAGATGCGCCAGGCCCCCCTGCGCCAGGACTTCAGCTTCCCCTTCGAGGAGCTTCTGGCCCTGTGCGACGAGAACACCGCCCTGGTGTTCGTCACCAACCCGGACAACCCCTCGGGGCACGCGGTGAAGGCCGCCGAGCTGGCCTACCTGGCCAAGGCCCTGCCCCCCCGGGCGCTCCTGGTGGTGGACGAGGCCTACGTGGAGTTCGCCGAGCCCGAGGAGGAGCACTCCGTGCTGGGCAGGCTGGACAGCCTGCCCAACGTGGCGGTTCTGCGCACCTTCTCCAAGCTGCACGGACTGGCCGGGCTGCGCCTGGGCTTCGGGGCCATGCCCGTCTGGCTGGCCGACTACCTGCTGCGGGTGCGCCTGCCCTTCAGCGTGAACCTGCTGGCCGAGGCCGCGGGCATGGCCGCCCTGGAAGACAACCACTTCCGCCTCGCCTCCCTGGAGGCGGTGCGCAAGGGGCGCGCCTACCTGCACGCCGAGCTGGAGCGCCTGGGCTGCCGCCCCAGCCCCTCCATGGCCAATTTCATCCTCTTCACGCCGCCGACCGACGCCCAGGGCGTCTTTCAGGCGCTGCTGGCCCGGGGGATCATCATCCGGCCTCTGGCCAGCTACGGCATGCCCGCGTGCCTGCGCGTGTCCATCGGCAGCGATCCGGAGAACCGGGCATTCGTCCAGGCCCTGGAAGAGGTGCTGGGGAACCATGGCTGAGCCGCTAGTCGTCACCATGGACGGGCCGGCCGGGGTGGGCAAGTCCACCCTGGCCCGCATGACGGCCCAGGCCCTGGGCATCGCCTACCTGGATACCGGGGCCATGTTCCGGGCCACGGCCCTGGCCCTGGGCGAGGGCGCGTGGGACCTCTCCGGAGCGGAGCTGGAGGCCAGGCTGCCGGGCATCGTCTTCGGCCTCACGGGCGTGGGCGACTGCTCCACGCTCCTATGCAACGGCGCGGCCGTGGGCGACGAGGTGCGCACCGAGGAGGTGGGGCGCTGGGCTTCGCTCCTGGCCGTGCGGCCCGAGGTGCGCGCGCGCCAGCTCCAGGTGCAGCGCTCCCTGGGGCTGGGGACCTCCCTGGTGGCCGAAGGGCGCGACATGGGCACGGTGGTCTTCCCTGCGGCGCGTCGCAAGTTCTTCCTGGACGCGAGCCCCCGGGTGCGCGCCCTGCGCCGCGTGCGCCAGCTGGAAGCCATGGGCCAGGCCGCCGACGCGGCGGCCATCGAGCAGGCCATCCGCGAGCGCGACCGCCTGGACCGCGAGCGCCCCGTTGCCCCGCTCGTCCCTGCCCCTGACGCCGTGATCGTGGACACCTCGGAGCTCACGCTCCATCAGGTGTTCGAGCGCATCATGGACGCCGTGCGCAGCTCATAGTAGCCCGTTGAAAAAGTCGATTCTTGCAGCCTGTTCAAAAAACTCGCTGGCAAGGCGCGGGGAAAAAGCCAGGCCCGAAGCGTATTTCCCATACGTGAGGGGTTGGCTTTTTCCCTGCAACGCAGCCAGCGAGGATTTTTCAACCGGCTGATAGCCCGTTCAGGGCGAGAAACCGCTCCAGCATGGCGTTGACCTGCCCGGGCACTTCCAGAGTGAGGAAGTGGCCCGAGCCGGCCACCTGCGCCCAGAGCGCCCCGGGGCAGGCCTCGCGCAGGCGCTCCTGGTCCGTGCGCGGGCGCGTGGCCGCCACGTAGAGCAGCGGAACTTCCAGCCCGCGTAGGGCTTCCTCCCCGTCCGCTCCCCTCCAGTGCTCGAAGAGGCTGGCCACCACATGCTGGGGCGTATCCAGCATGCGTTCCAGGATGGCCTCGCGCCGCGCGGGATCGTCGGTGGGCTCGAAGGCCGCTTCAAAGTAGCGCCGGGCGTAGCCCTGCCAGGTCGGGGAGCGCAGCCCCTCCAGGAGCGTGCGGATGCGCGTGGGGCGGCCCAGCGGGGCCAGGAGGGTGGTGTCCAGGCAGGCCACGGCGGCGGTGAGCGCGGGGTGTCGCCGGGCCAGTTCCAGGCAGATCGAGCCGCCGAGGCTGTGGCCCACGGCCACCACGGGCCCGAGACCCAGGGCGTGGACCGTCCGGGCCATGTCGTCGGCCAGTTGGGCGCAGGTGTAGTCCAGCCGGGGCTTGTCCGAGGCCCCGTGGCCGCGCAGGTCCGGTGCGGCCACGCGCCGCGAGTCCCCGAAGTGTTCGATCTGGGGGGCGAAGAAGGTGTGGTCGCAGCTGTTGCCGTGCACGAAGAGCAGCGGCGTGCCGCCCTGGCCGCGCTCGTAAACGTGCAGGACGCAGCCGTCGGGAAGCGTGACGTTCTCGTAACCCATGGGGCTCACGTACCCTTCGGCACGGGGCCAGGGCAAGTCCTGCCCCAGGCATGGCGCGGGCGGGTTCGCGAGGGCGCACCCGAACGGCGGGGACTTCGCCCGTGGACTTCCGGCTACGACCGGGCGCGCGCGGACCTTCCGCCTCAGCGCCTTCCGGGCCGTCTGGTCGGGGCGGAAGCGAAACGCAAGCGTTGACGGAACGTTACGAAAATGTGGCGCGAAGATGCGCCAAAGCATTCACACTTTTACGATGAGTGGCCCAAGCGCGCGCCGCGCCTGGATAAAAAAAACTTGCGCGCGCTGGCGGCGGGAGTACAAAGGAGTCAATGCCGAGGGCGGTCTTCGGCAGGCGTTGCAACCGCGGCGGAGGGTAGCCATCGTTAATCCCGCCTCCCATACCGGGCGACTGAGCGCCCCCTCGGATTCGTCGAACTGCGCGATCCACTCCCAGGCCTAGCCGGGAGAACGCCGGTCACCCGGCAGGGCGCAGAGGGACGAATCTTTTTTTGGAAGCCGGAGTTTCTTCATGGCCAGGAAGAGTTTGCGGCTCACCCAGGCGTCGGTGGCGGCGTAGGTGACCTGCGCGGGGGAGAGGGCCTTGGCCTCCCAGTTGGTCAGGCGGGCCTTCTTGGAAACCCGCACCCCCAGGAGCGCGGCCGCCAGGTTGCGCAACCCCGTCACGGGCCAGCCCACGCGGCGCGCCCATTCCCCTACGTCCTCGAAGGCCTTGGGCGTCACCGGCCCGATCTTGGCCAGTGCGGCCAGGTCGTCGCGCACGGCCACGCCGGCCTTGATCACCTTGCGGTCTCCCAGAATCTCAGCCAGGGCTTCCCAGGCCCCGAAGCCTCCGGCCCGAACGAGCACCACAACGTTCTCGCCGGCCAACTGGATGAGCGAGGGGTTGTAGCACACGCCGCGCTTGAAGGTGGGGCGCGTCTCGGTGTCGAAGCCCAGGACGCGGTCGTTTGCCAACCGCTGGAGGGCGTCGAGGGTTTCCTGGGGCGTTTCGGCGACGAGGATGTCGCCCAGGAAGCTGGCGCGGGGCAGGCAGGCCAACTCTTCCGGGGGCATGGCGCGGGGGGCTTCGAAGGATGGGGTCATGGCGCGGGGGGGAGGGTTTCGAGCGCCGAGGGCGGCGGTGGTTGGGTGAAGTAGCGCTCCACGAATTCGTCGATCACGATGTCGGGTTTTTCGCGCAGGATGGCGTCTCTGTCGAAATCACGGATCTTGTTGGAACTGGTGGGATATGGCCAGACTAGGTGGATGCGCGAGAAGTGCTCGGCCAGGAAGGGCATCATCTCGTGCAGGAAAGAGTCGCGGAAGACCACGGCCTTGGGGAGCGAAGTGTCGGCCTGGGAGTAGGTGGAAAGGGGCTGGAAGTGGTTGAGCTCGGCACGGACGCCGGATTCCTCCCGCGCCTTGAGAGGGCGCTTGGGCGTGACCATCACCTCGTTTTCCCCGTAGATGTCGCCCAGGGCGATCATGTAGGAAAGCCCGCCCTTGAGCCCGGGGCGCTCGGAGAATGCGAAGTCGGTCCCCGGCAGGGGCTCCAGCGACGGGAAGTGGCGTTTGAGCTGGTCCGCTGTGGCACGGTAGGCGAAGAAGGCCCCGAAAGGGGTCCAGTGGCTGTCGGTGCTGTAATAGGCCTTGCCGTTGGTCTTGGCTTCCATAAGCGCGGGCCGCAGATCGAGCACGTCCACGTCCGCGTTGGCCAGAGCGCTGCAGAGCTGGTCGAGTTTGCTCACGTCCCTGGCTTTGTTGAAGCGTTCCGGGATGTGCTCGGGGTAAATGCTGGCCTTGTTGGGGGCCACCACCACCATGTAGCGGATGCCGCGTGCGGCCAGCCAGTCGCGCCGGGACGTGAACACCTTCACCCACACGGCCAGTTGTTCGGGCGTGAGGGGGGCGATGACCCGGTAGTCCGAGATGACGTTGAGCGAGGGATTCTCCTGGGCCAGGTAGAGCCAGCCGTTCTTGCCGGCCAGCACCGGGTCCGAAGGCATGGAGGCCCCGAAGAAGCGCACGTCCAGGAGGGCCTGCCAGCGCACGAGGGTCTTGCGTATGCCGAAGTTGCGGTCCAGCCAGTTGCGACGCAGGCTGTAGACGGTCTGCCCCAGGGTCTGGAGGTCGAAGGAGAGTCCGGGAAGGGGGAGGTTCTCGCCTTCCTGGAGGGGGACCTCCGGATTGTAACCGGCAATCTGCGCCATGCACGGGATGCAGATGGCCAGCACGAAACCCGCGATGGTCAGCCGGTGCACGGCTGTCTCGGTGTGGTGCGCCTTGCTGCGGAGCATGCCCTAGAACTGGAAGTAGATGAAGGGGTTGTGGGTGCCGCTGGCCAGGGCCATGCACGAGAGCAACAGAATCGCCGGCGTGGCTACGAGGCCGACCAGGGCGTCCACTCCCGCGCCCAGGGCCACGCTGGGGGCGCGTTCCAGGCGATGGCGGCGCAGGTCGCGCAGCCAGGGAATCAGGGGCATGGAGCCGACAATGCCCAGGCAGAGCATAATGAGCACCTTGGGATTGAGGAAGAGCCCCACGTGCCACTCCCTGCCCGAGGCCTCGGTGAAGCCCGCCAGGGCCTTGATGTAGGCCATGGCGTGTTCCAGCGAGGTGGCCCGGAAGAACACCCAGCCGATGAGGAACACCAGGATGGTGTAGGCGTGCGGGATGGGCCGCCACGCGCCGTCCAGCCATTTGCCGAAGCGCGAGCGTTCCAGGCCCAGGAAGAAGCCGTGGTAGAGGCCCCACACCACGAAGCACCAACTGGCCCCGTGCCATAGGCCGCACAGGAAGAACACGAGCACGAGGTTGAAGGTGACGCGCGCCTCAGAGCAGCGGTTGCCGCCAAGGGGAATGTAGAGGTAGTCGCGGTACCAGGTGGAGAGCGAAATGTGCCAGCGACGCCAGAATTCGCGGATGCTGCGCGAGATGTAGGGGTAGTTGAAGTTCTCCATGAACTTGAACCCGAACATATGCGCCAGTCCGATGGCCATGTCGGAGTAGCCGGAGAAGTCGAAGTAGATCTGCAGGGCGTAGCAGATCAGCCCCAGCCAGGCCACCGGGGTGGTGAGCTGGTCGGAGGGGATGCCGAAGATCTTGTCTGCGGGCAGGGCCAGCACGTTGGCGATGAGCACCTTTTTGCCCAGGCCCGTCACGAAGCGGTTGATGCCCAAGGCGAAGCGCTCGCTGGTGACGGTGCGCCGGGTGAGCTGGTCGGCGATGTCCTTGTAGCGGATGATGGGACCGGCCACCAGCTGCGGAAAAAGCGAGATGTAGAGCGAGAGCTGCGGCAGGGAGCGGTTGGGCGGCGTCTGCCCCCGGTAGATGTCCATGAGGTAGGAGATGCAGTGGAACGTGTAGAAGGACACGCCGATGGGCAGGTGGATCTTGCCGATCTCCACGGGACGAAGCCCCAGGGGAGCGGCCACGTAGAGATTGAGGTTGTCCACGATGAAGTTGCAGTATTTGAAGATCACCAGGAGGGTGATGTTGAAGGCGATGGCCAGGCCGATCTGGAGCTTGGCGGAAGAGCGGAGGTGGGCCTTGTGCACCCAGAGCCCGAAGAAGTAGTTGGCAATGATGGAGATGGCCATCACCACGGTGTAGATGCCTTCGCCCCAGGCGTAGAAGACGAAGCTGGCCAAAAGCAGCACCAGGTTCCTCAGGCCCAGGGTCGGTGCGGCGACATAATAGAGCAGCAGCACCAGCGGCAGGAAATAGAACAGGAACGATGCGGAGCTGAAAACCATGATGTCCTGCGATCAAGCGGATTGGAAGGGAAGTCCCCCGTGGGACTCGGGCCAATTACCCGATGGCCGTGGTTTTGACAACACCCGTTCCAGGCGGTAGCTCCACGCCCGGAGGATCGCCGTGGACAAGACCCCCGTGACCGCGGGCGTGGCCTACGCCCCGGGCTTCGCCAGACGCTGGCAGGCCCTGATGCTCGACCATCTGGGCGGCGCAGGCCTGGCCGTGGCCCTGCCCGGACGCCAGGAGGAGGCCGTGCCCCTGCCCTGGCTGGCGCTTCTGCCCGTGCAGCGGCTTATCAAGCGCCCGTCCCCGGACCTCTTCGCGCCCTGGACGCCCTCCACGGCTACCGGAGACGCCCGGCCCTCGGTGCTCGTGCTGCCGCCCGGCCTGGACCTCCCGGTCGGGACACATCCCCCGGCCTTGGGCGTGTTGCGCCTGGAGCCCGCGCATCCCTCGCGCATGAAGGACGGAGCCGTGGAGGTGCGCCTGATCTGGGATCGCCCCGGCCGCGCGCCGCGCCTGGCGGCAGGCGCCTCCACCTGCCTGGACGCCCCCGCGCCCCTCAAATGGGCCACGGCCCACATGGCCAAGGCGGCCGCGCTGCCCGCCTGGACGCTCGGGCGATACGCCCGGGAGGGCGAGGCCTTCTGGGACTCCCTGCCCGAGGCGACGGCGTCGGGCCCCTGCCGCCCCGGCCCCGCCGCCTGGGCGGGCTTCGTCGCGCGTCTGGCCGCCTGGGGCCTGGAACGCGCCTGGTTCGACCTGCTCCACCGCCGCCAGTGGTATCTGGCCCTGCGCCCCGGCGACGGCGATCCCATGGCCCCGGACTTCGCCACGCGCCCCTTCACGCCGCTCTTCCCGCCCAAGGGCACGGGCTGGGCCGATCCCTTCCTTTTCGAGCACAACGGCAGGCGCTGGCTCTTCGCCGAGGAGATCCCCGGACAGGGGCGCGGCAGGCTCTGCGTGCTGGAGGAACGGCCCGGCGGAGGCTTCGGCGCCGCCAGGCGCATCCTGGAGGAGCCCTTCCATCTCTCCTATCCCCAGGTGTTCGCCCACGGCGGGCAGGTGTGGATGGTCCCCGAGACCGGGGCGGCCGGGCAGGTGCGGCTCTACCGCTGCACGGATTTCCCCCTGCGCTGGGAGCTGGACCGGGTGCTCCTGGAGGGACCGGCGGCGGACGCCACGTTCCTGGAGCACGGCGGGCGCTGGTGGCTCTTCGCCACGCTCAAGCGTCCCGGCGGCTCCTCCTGGGACGAGTTGCACCTCTTCCACGCCCCGGATCGTTTCGGCCCCTACGAGCCACATCCCTGCAACCCCGTGGTGCGCGACGTGCGCCGCGCGCGTCCGGGGGGGCGGGTGTTCTTGCGCGGGGGGCGGCTCTATCGGCCCGGGCAGGACAGCTCTGGGCACTACGGGCGCGCCCTGGCGATGCTGGAGATCACGCGGCTGGACGCGCAAGGCTACGCCGAACGCCCCGTGGCGCGCCTGGAGGCCGGTCTCGTGCCCGGCAGCTTCTGCCTACATGCCTTTGAAGCCCAGGGGGGCCTTGAGATCGTCGACGGGCAGCGCTTTGTCCCAATCTGGCGGTGAGGCGTTGGGGTCGGCCTCGCGCACGGCCCCGACCTTGACGATCTCCACCAGGTCGCAGGAAACGCCGCGCTTGAGCCCCTTGAACGCGCTGGCCCGCAACTCCACTTCCTGGTTCTCCTGGAGGTCCGGGGAAGGGTGGTCGGTGAGGTAGACTCCGGTGACGCGCACCACGTAGCGGGTGCCGCCCGCGTCCACGGCCAGGGCGCGTACGATGCCGTCCACGCTCTGCACGCCCGCCACCACGCCGGTGAGCAGCACGGGCTTGTCGGTTTCCCGGCCCAGGTAGGTGAGCAGAGCGAAAAGCGCCAGACAAGCGAAAAAGAGTTTGTAGGGTTTTTTCAGGTCGTTGACGCGCATGGTACTCCTCTTGGGCGGCATGTGGCCCGGCTCTTGCTAGGAATTGTTCCAAGCAAGGAGGCTCACATGGCCAATCACATCGAATCATCGCTGCTGGACGCCCTGGCGGCCAGACAGAAGACGGACCCGGCCAACCTTCACGAACTCGACAGCGCGGACGTGGCCATCTCCAGCGAGGCGCTTTCGGCCATCGGCAAGGCGGCGCGCTCGCTGCTTTCGGCGGCGCTGGGCGCTGCCGGGGCGGGCGACATGCCCGTGGGAGAGATCGTGAAGCTGTTCGCCTCGAAACTCTACTGGAACGAGGCCGGGGGCGAGCTGATCATGTGCGCGGCCATCGCCGGGCGCACGGTGTGCCTGCCCGTGCCCGCCGGACACTGGAACGTGCCCGTGCGCGGCAGCGTGCAATGAGCCCGGGGAGGGCTCAGCCCCGCTCGGCGGCCTTCACCTCGTCCCAGAGGCTGTCCCAGTCCGCCAGCTTGAAGCCGGAGGTGTCCTGGTCCCGTTGCCGGGCCAGGGCCTCCATGGCCTCGAAGCGGCGCAGGAAGGCGGCGTTGGCACCTTCCAGGGCGGCGTTGGCCTTCACGCCCAGCCTGCGGCCGTATTCCACCAGCGTGAAGAGATAGTCGCCGAATTCCGCCTCCACGCGCGCCTGGTCGCCCTGGGCGCGCGCCTCCTGAAGTTCCTTCCATTCATCGGCCAGCTTTGCCTCCTGGGCCTGGTCCGACTCCCAGGTGAAATGATGGCGCGCGGCCTTGGCGTTGAGCCGGTAGGCCTTGAGCAGGGCGGGCAGTCCCCGGGGCAGCGAGGCGAAGATGCCGCCCGGGTCCTCCTTTTCGCCGCGCTTGATGCGCTCCCAGTTGCGCAGGAGTTCCTCCTGGTTCTCGACGCTCAGACCCTCGAATACGTGGGGGTGGCGGCGGATCATCTTGGCGGAGGCCGAGTCGATGGCCTGGGCCATGGTGAAGGTCCCGCGCCCTTCGTAGAGGGCGGCCACGAAGCAGAGCAGGAAGAGCACGTCGCCCAGCTCCTCGGCCGCGCCCGCCGCGTCTCCGGAGCGGATGGCCTCCACCAGTTCGTGGGCCTCCTCGATCACGTAGTCGCAGAGGGTCTCGGGGGTCTGGGCCTGATCCCAGGGGCATCCGCCCGGTCCAAGCAGGGAGGCGACCACCTGGCGCAGCTTGGCCAGGGAGTCGCCGGAGGCGTCTTGCATGGGGGTCATCCTTTCTTGGGCTGCTGGCCCTGCTGCCCGGCGGGTTTGGCCGGGGCGTCCTTGGGCTTGGGCGGCTCCGGCACGGGCTTGGTCTGCGGGACCACCGGGCCGGGCGTGAGGTTCTTGAGCTTTTGCTTCCAGTCCGGCGGGATGTACTGGGTGAGGAAGCCGTCCACCTTCTCCAGCACGGGCACCAGACGGGAGGAGGCCATGAAGTCCGGCCTGGGCAGGAGCACGGTCCAGACCCAGAGGATCAGCGCCGTGACGAGGATGCCCTTGGCCAGCCCGAAGAAGCCTCCGAAGAACTTGTTGGCCCAGTCGATGAGCGTGAGCTTCATGAGCGTGGTGAGACCGGACACCAGGAGCGAACACGCGATCATCACGCCGACGAAAAGAATCAGGAAGGCCGCCGGCGCGGCGAAGGCCGGATTGGAGACCAGGGGCGTCAGGTGCGGGGACAGGGCGGGGGAGTAGGCCACGGCCAGTTTGAATCCCAGGATAAGTGCCAGGATGGACGCCGCCTCCTTCACCAGGCCACGGATGTAGCCCCGCACGAAGAAGAAGCCCCAGATGATGAGCAGCGTGAGGTCCGCGATGTTCACGCGGCCTGCCTAGCAGCTTTTTTGCGGGGAAGCAAAGCGGGACATACGGTCCCGCCTGGACGCGCTGAAAGGCCCGTCCGCGTCCGGAGCGGGTTGACAGGCTCCACGGCGATCGCGTGGGGCGCCCCGGCGAGGCCCCGGATGCGCAGGGCGGACAGGACGTGCCGGGCCGCGCGGCCCGATTCCTGGGCTCGCGCTGTTCAGCCGTGCGGCATGCCCGGGGACGCGCGCCCCTGCTCCAGGTCCAGCAGGAAACGCTTGAGGGCCAGCCCGCCGCGGTAGCCCGTGAGGCTGCCGTCCGACCCCACCACGCGGTGGCAGGGGGTCACCAGGGGCAGGGGGTTGCGCCCGTTGGCCGCCCCGGCGGCGCGGGCCGAACCCGGTCGCCCCGCGCGGGCGGCGATGTGGGCGTAGCTGGCCGTGCAGCCGTAGGGGACGCCACGCACAGCCTCCCAGACGGCCAGTTGGAAGGGCGTGCCCGCGGGGGCCAGAGGCAGGTCGAAAAGGCGCAGTCCCCTTTTGAAATAGGCCTGGAGCTGCCGCGCGGCCTCGCGCAGGAGCGGGGTGGGCGCGGGATGGCAGCCCTGGGGCGCGGCCTCGCCGGGCAGGAGGACCATGGCCAGCGCGTCTTCTTGCGCGGCCAGGCCCAGGCGTCCGACGGGTGTGTCCACGTGGAGGAGGTTCACGGAGCGTTCTCCCGGGCGGCGCGGACCTGTCCGGGCGTCTGGCCCGTGAGGTCGCGGAAGCGCCTGTAGAAGGTGGAAAGGCTCTCGAAACCGCTGTCCAGGGCCGCGCGGGCCACGGGCAGGGAGGTCGTGCGCAGGAGTTCCAGGGCCTTGGCCACGCGCAGGGCGTCCAGGCTTTGACGGGAGGTGCGGCCGGTGCGGGCCCTGAGGAGCCGGTCGAGCCGGTCGCGCGTGACGCCCAGGCCGTCCAGCTCCCGGCGCAGGGCGGCGGGGTCGTGGGCGAGGCGTTCCAGAAACGCCAGGGCGCGGCCGGTCAGGTCGCCGACGGGGTCGTGCTCCGCGAGGTCCGGGCGGCAGCGGGCGCAGGGCCGGTATCCGGCGGCCTTGGCCGCGTCCGGGTCGGGATAATAGCGCACGTTGCCGCGCCGGGGCGTGCGGGAGCGGCAGGAGGGACGGCAGAACACGCCCGTGGTGCGCACGGCGTAGACGAACAGCCCGTCGGCGGAGGGAGCGCAGGTTCGCACGGCGTCCCAGCGGGCGTCGTCGGAGAGGGAGAGGGTGAAGGCGTCGGGCGCGTCCATGGCTGGAGGCATAGCCCAAGGCGGGGTCGGCGTCTTCCCGGTTTCCGGCGGGCAATTGGCGTCGGCTTGCCGCTTGTCGTTAAATGATTAACGGTATGCCGTGAACCATGATCAAGGGCTTCAAGGACCGACGGGTGAAGGCGCTGTTCGACGGCGAGAAAGTTCCCCGTTTCGCCGCCATCGAGGGCATTGCCCTGCGCAAGCTGGACATGCTTGATGCGGCCAGGGTGCTTGGCGATCTCCTCTTGCCTCCCGGCAACAGGTTGGAGAGTCTGCGCGGAGACCGCGCCGGGCAATACAGCATCCGTATCAACCGCCAATGGCGCGTCTGTTTCGTCTGGACCGATGATGGTCCAGACGAGGTGGAGATCGTCGACTACCATTGGAAGGAGTGCAGCCGTGAGAATCCGTACCCATCCTGGCGAGGTGCTGCGCGAGGAGTTCATGAAGCCGTTGGAGCTTTCCGCCAACGCTTTGGCCCTGGCCCTGCGCGTTCCCGTCACGCGTGTGAACGACATCGCCCGCGAGCGACGGGGCGTTTCGGCCGACACGGCCCTGCGTCTGGCCCGCTATTTCGGCACCACGCCGGAGTTCTGGTTGAATCTTCAGCAGGCGCACGACCTTTCGAAGGTCGAGCGGGAAATGGGGGCTGAGATCGTGCGGGGGGTGGAACCGAGGATGGCGGGTTGACCTACGGCCTCAGGCCGGAAGCTTCCCCTCCAGCCCCAGCAGCCACCGCTTCATTTCCAGCCCCGGCCCGTACCCGCCGATCCTGCCCCCTGCCGCCAGCACGCGGTGGCAGGGGTACACCAGGGGCCAGGGGTTGCGCGCCATGGCCTGGCCCACCGCGCGGGCCGCGCCCGGGCGGCCGCAGCGCGCGGCCAGCTCGCCGTAGCTCAGGGTCTCCCCGGCCGGGATGCGCGCAAGCTCCGTGAGCACCGCCCGGAAAAAGGGGGGCAGGGCCGCCAGGTCCACGGGCAACTCCGGCCACGTGACCCGCTCGCCCGCCACGTAGCGGGCAAACGCCTCCTGGAGCGCCCTGCCGTGCGCCGTCGCGATCCTGGACGTCTCGCCGTCTTGCGCCCAGCGCGGACGGATGGAGGCGAGCCATCCGGCGTCCCAGGTCAGCTCCAGGGCCAGTGGCCCGTACGCCAGCAGTTCCGAACGCGTCATTACCGGCCCTCCGGGCGGTATTCCAGCTCCGGCGAGAGCACCACGCTCATGGCGGCCTGGTGCAGCTGGGGCTCCCAGGCGCGCAACTGGTCCTCGGGCGCGAACCAGGCCACGCGGATGAAGCCCTGGCTCGTCAGCCACGTGTAGGAGCCCATGGCCACCTTGCGCCCGTGGGCCGCCGAGTAGGCCACATCCTTATAATAGGTCATCCGTTTGAGAGGCTGGTGGTCCTTCTCCAGGAAGCGGTGGCCCTCTCCGGAGGACTGGGACTCGGAGTCGCGCTCGGCCATGACGCTCTCCATGAAGAGGTCCTGCGGGCCGCGCTTGCGGCCCGTCTCCACGGAGACGATCAGATAGGGCAGGGTGAACCACTTTTCGGCCGGGGCCTGGAAACCCATGCGCGTCTTGCGGAACTCGGCCAGGGCCTCGGGGGGCACGGGGCCGGAGAGGCCCCGGTGCTCGAAGAGGTAAAGCTCCAGCGGCGGGATGGTCACGAACCCCGAGGGCAGCGAGATGGTGAAGGACCCCCCGGGCGTGGCCAGGCGTGTCTGGGCCGGGGAGGGGGCCGCCCGGAGAAGGCAGGCCAGCGCGAGCAGGACGACGGCGAAACGGTGCATGGAACGCTCCATGGATGCGGTTGCGGCCGGAAGGCCCCGGAAGGGCGGACCGGCGTGTGTGACTCACCCGGCCCAAGGACGACGCCCTTCGCGCTTCTTGCGTGCCGGGGCAGGGGCGCGTCAGCCCTGGGCGGGCGGCCACAGGTCGCCCTGGCGCAGGCCCGACGCGGCTGCGGCGCGGCGGATGGCCTCGTGCACCCGGCGTTTGTCCCCGGCCCATTCCGGCGCAAGGAGTTCCCCATGGGCGGGGTCCGCCGCCAGGCGGTGCACCACCACCTCCGGCGAGAGCCGGGCCAGGGCGCGCGCCAGCCATGCGGCGTAACGCTCCAGGGCGATAGGCTCGTACCCCCCGATGCGCCAGTGGGTCTCCAGGAGACTGCCCCGGGCCACGTGGAGGTTGTGAAACTTCACCCCGGCCACGGGCAGGGAGGCCACGAAATCCACGGTGGCGTCCCAGTGGCGCTCATCCTCTCCGGGCAGCCCGGCCATGAGGTGCGCGCAAACCTTGAGCCCGTGGTCGCGGGCCGCGCGGACCGCCTCGGCGAAGCTCTCCGGGCCGTGGCCCCGGTTCACCCGGGCAAGGGTTGCCGGGTTGCAGGACTGCAAGCCCAGTTCCAGCCAGAGCTCCTTCGCGGGGAAAGCCGCCAGGAGGGCGAGCTTTTCGTGGTCCAGGCAGTCCGGGCGGGTGCCCAGGCAAAGGCCCTCCAGGTCCGGGATGTGGGACAGCTCGTCCAGGACCCTGGCCAGCCGCCGGGCCGGGCCGTGGGTGTTGGAGAAGGCCTGGAGGTAGCCCACCAGGGCCACGTCGCCCCAGCGGGCCTGTCGGGCCTCGCGCCAGCGCGCCCACTGCTCCGCGAGGGGAAGGCGCGCCAAACCCGTGCCGGCCCCCCGGGCGTTGCAGAAGATGCAGCCGCCCTTGGAGAGGGTTCCGTCGCGGTTGGGGCAGGAAAAACCGGCGTCCAGGGGGATCTTGCGCGCGGCGCGCCCGAAGACCGCGCGCCAGCGGACCGAGAGGGCATGATGGCCCCGCGTGCGGATGGCGTCTCGTGAAACGTGGTCCATATGGGCAGAATCGAGTTGACAACGTTGATGGAATGACTCAACACCAAGCCTCGAACGGGGAGCCCGGCCGGGCTATCCCCAGCCGACCGAGGGCCGGCCGCGCGCGGCCCGCCTTTTTTTGTCGGCTCGCGACGACCGCCCCGCGCGGCGTCGCCGTGCAATTCGCCAGGCTCCTTACGGTGAGCCAAGGAAGGGATCATGTCCAGACTTTTGGATTCCGCACTGGGATTTTTCTCCAACGACCTGGCCATCGACCTGGGCACGGCCAACACCCTGGTCTACGTGAAGGGCAAGGGCATCGTGCTCTCGGAGCCCTCGGTGGTGGCCGTGAAGAAGGACGCCCGGGGCGTCAACAAGGTGCTGGCCGTGGGCGCCGAGGCCAAGAAGATGCTTGGCCGCACGCCGGGCAACATCGTGGCCATCCGGCCCATGAAGGACGGCGTCATCGCCGACTTCGAGGTCACCGAGGCCATGCTGCGCCACTTCATTTCCAAGGTGCACAACTCGCGCCGCCTGGTGCGCCCGCGCATCATCATCTGCGTGCCCACGGGCATCACCCAGGTGGAGAAGCGCGCGGTGAAGGAATCGGCCCAGTCGGCCGGCGCGCGCGAGGTCTACCTGATCGAGGAGCCCATGGCCGCGGCCATCGGCGCCAACCTGCCCATCACCGAGCCCACCTCCAACATGGTGGTGGACATCGGCGGCGGCACCACCGAGGTGGCGGTCATCTCGCTTTCCGGCATCGTGTACTCGCGCAGCGTGCGCGTTGGCGGCGACAAGATGGACGAAGCCATCATGCAGTACGTCAAGCGCAAGTACAACATGCTCATCGGCGAATCCACGGCCGAGCAGATCAAGATCCAGATCGGCAGCGCGCACCACTCCACGAGCCAGGGCGACATGGAGGTCAAGGGACGCGATCTGGTCACGGGCATTCCGCAGAACATTGTCATCACGGCCGAAGAGATCCAGAAGGCCATCGCCGAGCAGGTGGAATCCATCGTGCAGGCGGTGCGCATCGCCCTGGAGCAGACCCCGCCGGAACTGGCGGCCGACATCGTGGACCGGGGCATCGTGCTCACGGGCGGCGGCGCGCTCCTGCGCGGTCTCGACCAGCTCCTGCGCGAGGAGACCAGCCTGCCCATCGTCATCGTGGACGACCCGCTCTCGGCGGTTGTCCTCGGTTCCGGCAAGGCCCTGGACAACCTGGATGTGCTCAAAGAGGTAACGATCGATTAAGCCCTCGCCCCAGCGCATCGCTCTGGGCCTGCTGGTGGTCCTGTTCGTCTATCTGGGGCTGTTCACCTGGAACATCCGCACCGGATACGTCGACAATCTGGCCAGCCATACGGGCCTTGAACTCACTCGCTGGGTGCTTACGCCCGGCAGGTGGGCGTGGTCGCGTCTGTCCGAATTCTGGGAGCGCTACGTCTACTTCGTGGGCATCCGCCAGGAGAACGAGACGCTGCGCGCCGAGCTGGCCCGCGCCCAGGACGAACTGGTGCGCACCCGCGAGCAGGCCTCCCTGGCCGAACGGCTCACGAGCCTGCTGCTCATCCAGCCGCCCCCCGAATGGAACCGCGAGGCCGCCCGCGTGATCGCCCACCGCCTGGGGCCCAACGCCGCACTGGAAACCTTCGTGATCGACAAGGGCAGCCGGGGCGGCGTGGACGTGAACACCCCCGTGGTCACGCCCGAGGGTCTGGTGGGGCGCGTGCTGCGCAACTCGCTCTCCGCTTCCACCGTGATCATGGTCACCGATCCCAACTCCAAGATCCCCGTGGTCTCCCAGAAGTCGCGCACGCAGGGCATCCTGGCCGGGCGCGGCCCGGGGCAGGGGATGATCCTCCAGTACGTCTCGCTTTCGGCCCCCATCGAGGACGGCGAGACCCTCGTGACCACCGGGCTCGAAGGCATCTTCCCCCAGGGGCTGCCCGTGGCCAGGGTGAGCCTCGTCTCGCGCGAGGGCGCGTCGCTCTTTTTGAACGTGCAGGCCCAGCCCCTCTTCGACGCCTCGCGCCTGGAAGAGGTGGCCCTCCTGCGCAAGGCCCCGCCGCCCAAGCCCGAGGAGCCCGAGGACGGCCTCCCCGACACCTCCACCAAGCGCCCCAAGGGCGCGGCCGAACGCAAGGGCGAGGTGAAGAAACGCGGACGCAACGAGCCCCCCGAAGCGAGACAGCCCGAAGCGCCCAAAAAGAAACGGGGCGACGGGCAATGAACGGCCCCCGGATCGCCTTCTGGGGCCTGTTCACCCTCGCGGGGGTCTGGCTCCAGAGCTTCATGCCCGGGGTGGACTTCCTCGCCCCGGGACTTATCCTCAGCCTTCAGGAAGAAAAGGTGCGCGCCACCCTAGGCATGGCCGTCGTGTGGCTGCTGATCCAGGAGGGCACCGGGTCCCTGGCCTTCGGGGCCGTGGTGCTGTGGTACGGGGTGCTGGCGGCCTTGTTCTTTTTCGGACATTGGCTCTTCGAGGCCAAGAACTTCCTGTTCATGATCATCCTCGGGGCCTGCCTGGGAATTTTGCATTTCGGGCTCATGCATGTCATGACCTACCTTCAGGAGTGGCGCGTGCAGCCCGGCAGGGTGTTCGTGGAGTCGGTGGTCCAGGCCGTGGTCTTCCCCGTGGAATGGGGCCTCATCTACGTCACGTACAACCACCTCCCCAGCAATGCCAAAGACGTATGAGTCGGATTCCGGACAGCAGACGCCGCGTGGCGGGCTGATCCTGCTCCAGGCCCTGGTGCTGGGCCTGTTCTGCCTGTTCACCCTGCGCCTGTGGTACCTGCAGGTGCACAGGGGCGAGCACTTTTCCGACCTGGCCCGCGAAAACCAGATGCGCCAGGCCTCCATCATCGCGGCCCGGGGCATGATCCTGGACCGCAACGGCAAGGCCCTGGCCGTCAACGAGCCGAGCTTCGCCCTGGGCCTCATCCGGGAAGACTGCGAGGACGTGCAGGGCACCCTGCGCAAGGTGGCCGAGTGGACCGGCCTGGACTACCAGGTGCTCCTGGACACCTACATCCGGGGCAAGAAGCGCTCCAAGCCCTTCGAGCCGCTGGTGCTCATCTCCAACCTCTCCTACGAGCTGCTGGCCAAGATCGAGGCCAACGCCGTCTCCTGGCCCGGGCTGGAGATCCTCATCCGCCACAAGCGCTACTACCCCGACGGGATGCTCATGGCCCACGTGCTGGGCTACGTGGCCGAGGCCAACGAGGAGGACCTGGAGAAGGACTCCCGCCTGGCCCTGGGCGACCACGTGGGCAAGCAGGGCCTGGAATACGTTCTGGAGCAGCGCCTGCGCGGCGAAAAGGGCCTCAAGCAGATCGAGGTGGACGCCTACGGCCGCGAGCACGACCAACACGTCCTCCTGGAGCCGCGCGCCGGGGGCAACCTCAAGCTCTCCATCGACGCCGGGCTCCAGGCCTGGGCCGCCAAGCAGCTGGAAGGCCAGGCCGGAGCCATCGCGGTCCTGGAGGCGGACACCGGCAAGGTGGCCGCCCTGGTGAGCCAGCCCAGCTACGACTCCAACCTCTTCGTGCTGGGCATCCCCCCCAAGAAGTGGAAGGAACTGCGCGACGACCCCATGCACCCCATCCAGAACCGGGTGGCCCAGTCGGTGTACCCTCCGGGCTCCACCTTCAAGCTGCTCATGGCCGCTGCGGCCCTCTCGGAGGGCCTCATCAAGACCACGGACACCGTGTTCTGCTCCGGCTCCTACCGCGTGGGCGACCACGACTTCCACTGCTGGAAGAAGGGCGGCCACGGCTCCGTGGACATGCGCTCGGCCCTGGTGCACTCCTGCGACGTCTACTTCTACCAGCTGGGCGAGCGCCTGGGCATCGACCGCATCAACCGCTACGCCCTCCAGGCGGGCTTCGGCGCGCCCACGGGCATCGACCTGCCCCACGAGCGCGGCGGTCTCATCCCCTCCACGGCCTGGAAGAAGCGCCGCTACGGCGAGAACTGGACCCGGGGCGAGACCCTCAACGCCTCCATCGGCCAGGGCTCGGTGCAGGTTTCCCCCCTCCAGCTGGCCAAGTTCGTGGCCTCGCTGGTCAACGGCGGGAGAATCATCCGCCCCAGCCTGGTCCTGGACGACCCCGTGGACGTGCAGGCCAAGCTCAACCTCTCCGACAAGGACCGCGAGTTCATCGTGCGCGCCATGGCGGACACCGTCCAGGCTGGCACGGCCCAGAAGCTTAAGCGCCCCGACGCCGTGATCGGCGGCAAGACCGGCACCGCCCAGGTGGTGCGCCTGGCCAACGCCGACATCCGCCAGAAGACCCACGAAATGGCCTACAAGCAGCGCGACCACGCCTGGATCGCCACCTGGGGCCAGAAGGACGGCAAGACCTACGTGGTGGTCTGCATGGTGGAGCACGGCGGCCACGGCGGCGAGACGGCAGGGCCCATCGTGCGCTCCATCTACGACTATCTCTTCGGCCCGGCCCCCGGCATGCCCAAGGCCCAGAAGGCCGCCGAGGCCGCCAGACCGGAAGTGGGCGACTAAGGCATGTCTCCCATCGACCGCAGGCTTTTCACGCACATCAACTGGCCGCTGCTGGCCATGGTGGCGATGCTTTTCGGCACGGGCGTCCTGAACCTCTATTCCGCGAGCGGCTTCCGCATCGGCGACGGGGTGTCGCTCAACCCGTTCTACCAGAAGCAGTGCATCTGGGGCCTGGCGGGCCTGTGCTGCCTGGTGGCCCTCACGGTGTTCGACTACCGCTACCTCAAGCATGCGGCCTGGCCGTTGATGATCGTCACCCTCGTGCTCCTGGCCCTGGTGCCCGTGATCGGCAAGACCGTCTACGGGGCCAAGCGCTGGCTGGACTTCGGGGCCTTCAGCCTCCAGCCCAGCGAGCTGGCCAAGTTCGCCACGCTCCTGGTGGGCGCGCTCATGCTCTCCAAGGATTCCGGGCGGCTGGGATGGCTGTCGCTCCTGACGGTGCTGGCGGTGGTGCTGCCGCCGGCGGCCATGGTCATCGTCCAGCCGGACCTGGGCTCGGGGTTGAACATCCTGTTGCTCCTGTGCGGGATGATCCTCTACCGGGGCCTGGCCGGCCGGGTGTTCAAGGTGCTCCTGGTTACGGTCCCTGCCCTTATCCCGTGCGGCTGGTTCTTCCTCAAACCCTATCAAAAGCTGCGCATTCTGACCTTGTTCAATCCTGAACGAGACCCCCTCGGGTCGGGCTACCACATCATCCAGTCGCAGATCGCCATCGGTTCCGGGCAGATGTGGGGCAAGGGGTTCCTGGAAGGCACCCAGAGCCAGTTGCGCTTCCTGCCCGAGAAGCACACCGACTTCGCCGTGGCCGTGTTCGCCGAGGAGTGGGGCTTCGTGGGAAGCATCATCCTGGTGGCCATGTTCTGCGTGTTCCTCACGCTGCTCGCGGGTGTTGCGCGCGACGCCAAGGACCGCTTCGGCTCCTTCCTGGCGGCGGGCGTATTCTTCTATTTCTTCTGGCAAATCCTCATCAATATGGGTATGGTGCTGGGAATTATGCCGGTAGTGGGCATCCCGCTGCCGTTCATCAGCTACGGCGGCAGCGCCACTATCGTGAACTTCTGCCTCATCGGCATCGCGCTCAACGTCTCCATGCGCCGCTTCGTCTTCAAGAAGACCTGACGCGCTGGCATCTTCGGAGGGACTTACCGTGGCCAAGGACGAGATCAACGCCTTTCTCGGCGTGGGAACCACCTACCGGGGCAGGCTCGATTTCACCGGGACCGTGCGCGTGGACGGGGTGTTCGAGGGCGAAGTGGAGTCCGAGGGGACGCTCGTGGTGGGGCGCGAGGCCACCGTGACCGGGCAGGTCCGCGTTGGCCAGCTGGTGCTGGGCGGGGCCCTCAGCGGAGAGGTGACGGCGGCCCAGCGCGTGGTGCTCCACAAGACCGCGCGCTTCACGGGCACGCTGGTCACCCCTGCGCTCTCCGTGGAAGAGGGCGCGGTGATCGAGGGCCAGGTGCGCATGACGGGCCAGGCCGAGGGCGCGTAGCGTCCGGTCTCAAGTCGGCAGGGTGGGGCGGGGCTCCGACGCCGGACGGCGCGGGGATTCCATCCGGCCCACGCCGCGCGCCGCCCTGTCAGGGAGCGCTTCAGCCGCTCCCGTCCCCGCTTGGTAGGAAGCCTGTCCGCTCTCGCAGGGCGGCCCTCCGATGTTCGTGAAATCCATAACAATACCCTCCCAATCCCCTCAATTTCCGTGCGTTTTCGCGGTCTTTCCCGAAAAACCCCCTGGACAGGCCCTGGGAAATCGGGTAATCACCCTCCGGGCTTGAACTAAAATTCACAATTAGGGGGCGGTGAATGGACATACTTGTTCTCGACAAGTGGTTTTTCGTGCAGGTTGTCAACTTTCTGGTCATCCTCGTGGTGCTCAACGCGGTGCTGATCGCGCCGATCCGCAGGATGCTCAAGCTGCGCGCCGGGACGATCGCCGCCCAGGCATCCGAGATCGACGGTTTCACGGCGAACGCCGAATCCAAAATCAAGAACTACCAGGACGCTCTTGAAGCGGCCCGCGTTCAGGCCAGCGCCACCCGCGCCGGTCTTCGCGAGGAAGGTCTTTCGGCCGAGAAAGGCATCCTGGAAGCGGCTGGCAAGCAGGCTGCGGACGAGCTCAAGGCCGCCCGCACCAAGATCTCCGGCGAGTCCAAGGCTGCCCTTGAAACCATGCTGGCTGGGGTGACCGGCATGGCCGAGAAGGCCGCCTCGAAAATTCTGGGCAAGGCCCTGTAACCGGCAGCCCCAAAGGGTCCAAGGAGGTTGGCATTGAAGAAGGCACGGATAGTACTCTTCACCTTGGCGGTGTGCCTGTTGACCGCCGTGTGCGCGTGGGCTTCCGCGGACGGCGCGGAAGGGCCCAACTGGAAGAACTTCATCCTGCGCAGCATCAACTTCGCTCTCGTGGTGGGCGTGGTCTGGTGGGTCGCGGGCAAGAAGATCGCCAGCACTTTCGGCGGCCGCAGGCTCTCCATCGAGAACCAGCTGGCTGATCTGGAGGAGCGCAAGGCTGCGGCCCAGAAGCGTCTGGCCGATGTGGAACACTCCATCGCGAACCTTGAAGCCGAGCGCGCCCAGATCCTGGGTGACTACAAGGCCCAGGGCGAGGCGCTGAAGGCCTCCATCGTGAAGGCTGCCGAGGAGCAGGCCGAGCGCATCAAGTCTCAGGCGCTGCTCTCCGCCGAGCAGGAGTCAAAGGCCGCCGCCGACGCCCTGCGCGTCGAGATGGCCGACAAGATCATCGAAGCCGCCCAGGGACTTCTGGCCAAGAAGCTCACGGCCGAAGTGCAGGACAAGCTCGTTGACGACGCTTTAGGCAAGGTGGTGCTCAATTGACCGGGAACATCGTCGCTCGCAGGTACGCCAAGGCGTTGTTCGCCCTAGGCGTCAAGGAGAAGGCCGCCGACACTTTCGGCAAGGACCTCGCGGGGCTCGCCCATGCCATGGATGCCGCGCCTGGTCTCCAGAAACTCTTTAAAAGCCCGAACTTCAATACGCAGGAGAAGAAGGCGGTTCTCGGCGATGTGGTGGCCAAGCTGAAGATGGCCCCCCTCTCGGTGAACTTCCTCTCCGTGCTTGCGGACAAGGGCCGCCTGGACTGCGTGCAGGACATCCAGAAGACCTACGCCGAACTTCTGGACGCCTCCAGCGGTGTGGTGCGCGGAAAGCTCACCACCGCCATGGCCCTGCCCGCCAAACGCCAGAAGGATATCATGGGCACGCTCGAGAAGAAATCCGGCAAGAAGCTGGTGCTCGACTTCGGCGTGGACTCCGCCATCCTCGGCGGTGTCGTCTTGCGGGTGGGGGACAAGGTCCTGGATGCGAGCCTTCGGGCCCAGCTGCAGCTGTTGAAAGATCAAATCAAGAGGGGTGAGTAGGGCCATGCAGATCAAAGCCGAAGAGATCAGCAAGATCATCGAGCAGCAGATTCAGAATTATGAGTCTCGCGTCGAGATGAGCGAGACCGGCACCGTGCTCTCCGTGGGCGACGGCATCGCACGCGTCTACGGCTGCCAGAACGCGATGTCCATGGAGCTCCTGGAATTCCCGGGCGGCATCATGGGCCTGGTGCTCAACCTGGAAGAGGACAACGTGGGCGTGGCCCTGCTGGGCGAAGACACGCACATCAAGGAAGGCGACCCGGTCAAGCGCACCGGCAAGATCTTCTCCGTGCCCGTCGGTGAAGCCGTTTCCGGCCGCGTCATCGACCCCCTGGGCAACCCCATCGACGGCCTTGGCCCCATCGCCTCGAAGGAGTTCCGCGAGGTCGAAATCAAGGCCCCCGGCATCATCGCCCGTAAGTCGGTGCACCAGCCCATGTACACCGGCCTCAAGGCCGTCGACGCCATGACCCCCATCGGTCGCGGCCAGCGCGAGCTGATCATCGGCGACCGTCAGGTCGGCAAGACCGCCGTCTGCCTGGACGCCATCCTGGCCCAGAAGGGCGGCGACGTGAAGTGCTTCTACGTGGCCATCGGCCAGAAGAAGTCCACGGTGGCCCTCGTGGTGGACACCCTGCGCAAGTACGGCGCCATGGAATACACCACCGTCATCTCCTCCACCGCTTCCGAGCCCGCGCCGCTGCAGTTCATCTCGGCCTACGCCGGCTGCACCATGGCGGAGTACTACCGCGACTCCGGCCGCCACGCCCTCATCATCTACGATGACCTCTCCAAGCAGGCCGTGGCCTACCGCCAGATGTCGCTGCTTCTGCGCCGTCCTCCCGGTCGTGAAGCCTTCCCCGGCGACGTGTTCTACCTGCACTCCCGCCTGCTGGAACGCGCCTCCAAGCTCTCCGACGCCCGCGGCGCCGGCTCGCTGACCGCGCTGCCCATCATCGAGACCCAGGCCGGCGACGTGTCCGCATACATCCCGACCAACGTGATCTCCATCACCGACGGCCAGGTGTACCTGGAGCCCAACCTCTTCAACGCCGGCATCCGGCCCGCCATCAACGTCGGCCTCTCGGTCTCCCGAGTCGGCGGCGCGGCCCAGATCAAGGCCATGAAGCAGGTCGCCGGCACGCTGCGCCTCGACCTGGCCCAGTACCGCGAACTCGCCGCCTTCGCCCAGTTCGGCTCCGACCTGGACAAGGGCACCCAGCTCAAGCTCAACCGCGGCATGCGCATGGTGGAGCTGCTCAAGCAGCCCCAGTACCAGCCCCTCCCCGTTGAAGAGCAGGTGTCGGTCATCTTCGCGGCCGGCCGCGGCTTCCTTGATGACATCCCCGTGGCTGCGGTGCGCAAGTTCGAGGAGCAGTTCCTCGACTACATGCGCAACTCCAAGTCCGATGTCCTCAAGGCCATCCGCGAAAAGCAGGCCCTGGACGACAGCCTCACCCAGACCCTGGGCGCCGCCATCGACGAGTTCAAAAAGGGCTTCCGGGCTGAAGGCTAACCCAGGGGAGGACAAACCATGCCATCCCTGAAAGACGTTCAGGTCAAGATCGCAGCGGTCAAGAAGACCAAGCAGATCACCAAAGCCATGAACATGGTGGCTTCGGCCAAACTGCGCAACGCCCAGGCGCGCATCGAACGCTTCCGCCCCTACGCGGACAAGTTCTATGAGATGCTGGGCGGCCTGGCCAACGGAGCGGATCCCAAGATCCATCCGCTCCTGGAGGTCCGCGAGGAGATCAAGACGGTGCTCATCGTCCTGGTCACCTCCGACCGCGGCCTGTGCGGCTCCTTCAACGGCAGCCTCATCAGCATGGCCATCAAGCTCGCCAAGGAAAAGGCCGCCCAGGGCAAGACGGTCAAGTTCGTCTGCATGGGCAAGAAGGGTCGCGACACGGTTCGCAAGTCCGGCTACGAGATCGTGGCCGCCTACGGCGACCAGATGGGTGCGTTCGACTACTCCGTGGCCCTCAAGCTGGGCAACGAAGTGATCGGCGGGTACATCCGCGGCGACTTCGACGAAGTGAATCTGGTCTTCGGCAAGTTCATCTCCATCCCCAGGCAGGAGGCCACTCAGCTGACCATCCTGCCCATGGCCGCGGACCAGGCGTCCGACGCCCCGGCGGCCGGGACCAAACAGGAGTACCTCTACGAACCTTCGGTGGAAGGCCTTCTGGCCGAACTTCTGCCCCGGTTCGTCAACGTCCAGGTCTATCGCGGAATGCTGGACACCTCGGCCTCGGAGCATGCGGCACGCATGCGGGCCATGGACAACGCCACGAGGAACTGCGACGACATGGTGGGCACGCTCACCCTTGTCTACAACAAGGCCAGGCAGGCGAGCATCACCAGAGAGTTGATGGACATCGTCGGCGGAACCGAAGCGCTCAAAGGATAAAGGGGGCGAGAAATCATGAGCGGTGTCAAAGGCAAGATCGTACAAGTTATCGGCGCGGTGGTGGACCTCGAATTCCCCGAGGGCCAGCTCCCCGCCATCATGAACGCGGTGAATCTGAAGAACACCAACAACCCCAACGCCACGGACCTCGTCCTTGAAGTGGCGCAGCACCTGGGCAACAACGTCGTGCGCACCATCGCCATGGACGCCACCGACGGCCTCGTGCGCGGCATGGAAGGCGTGGACACCGGCAACCCCATCATGGCCCCCGTGGGCCGCGCCCCCCTGGGCCGCATCATCAACGTCGTGGGGCTCCCCGTGGACGAAGCCGGCGATGTCGGCGCCACGGAGTTCCTGCCCATCCACCGCACCGCTCCCGCCTTCGTGGAACTCTCCACCAAGGTTGAAGTGCTGGAAACCGGCATCAAGGTCGTCGACCTGCTCATTCCCTTCCCCAAGGGCGGCAAGGTCGGCCTCTTCGGCGGCGCCGGCGTGGGCAAGACGGTTATTCTGATGGAAATGATCAACAACATCGCCAAGCAGCACGGCGGCCTCTCCGTGTTTGCCGGCGTGGGCGAGCGTACCCGCGAGGGCAACGACCTCTACCACGAGTTCAAGGAAGCCGGCATTCTGGACAAAGCCGCCTTGGTGTACGGCCAGATGAACGAGCCCCCGGGAGCCCGTGCCCGCGTGGCCCTTACCGCCCTCACCGTCGCGGAATACTTCCGTGACGCCGAAGGCCAGGACGTGCTGCTGTTCATCGACAACATCTTCCGGTTCACCCAGGCCAACTCGGAAGTGTCGGCGCTGCTCGGCCGCATGCCCTCCGCGGTGGGTTACCAGCCCACCCTCGGCACCGACCTTGGCGCCCTGCAGGAGCGCATCACCTCCACCAACAAGGGCTCCATCACCTCGGTGCAGGCCGTGTACGTCCCCGCGGACGACCTTACCGACCCCGCGCCGGCCACCACGTTCTCGCACCTGGACGGCACCCTCGTGCTCTCGCGCCAGATCGCGGAACTGGGCATCTACCCCGCGGTGGACCCCCTCGACTCCACCTCCCGCATCCTCGACCCCCTGGTCCTGGGCGTGGAGCACTACGGCGTCGCCCGCGCGGTGCAGCAGATCCTCCAGAAGTACAAGGACCTGCAGGACATCATTGCCATTCTGGGCATGGACGAACTCTCCGACGAGGACAAGCTGACCGTGGCCCGCGCCCGTAAGATCCAGCGCTTCCTCTCGCAGCCGTTCTTCGTCGCCGCCCAGTTCACCGGCAAGGAAGGCCGCTACGTCAAGCTGGAAGACACCATCAGGGGCTTCAAGGCCATCATCGAAGGCAACCACGACGACCTCCCCGAGGGCGCCTTCTACATGGTGGGCGGCATCGAAGAAGCGGTGCAGAAAGCCAAGGAGATGTAAGGCATCATGGCCAAGGAACTCCGCCTGGAAATCGTCACGCCTGACCGGTTGGTCGTGTCCTCCGACGTGGAATACGTCGGAGCGCCCGGCGTGCTCGGCGAGTTCGGCGTGCTGCCCGGCCACGTTCCCTTCCTCTCCGCTCTGGGCATCGGCAACCTGCACTACAACGTCGGCGGCAAGACCTACTACGTCTTCGTCTCCGGCGGGTTTGCCGAAGTCAGCGGCGATAAGGTGACTGTCCTGGCCGAAGTGGCCGAACGGGCCGAAGAGATCGATATGGAACGCGCCCGCCGCGCTGAAGAGCGCGCGCGCCAGCGCATCACCAAACAACAAGAAGCCTTGGACAACGCCAGGGCCACCGCTGCACTCCAGCGCGCCATGGCCCGCATGAGCTGCCGTACCGCAGCCCAGTCCGCAGGCACCAGCAGCCGCGCCTAAAACGCGCTGCGACCCAGACCGCACTTGAGGGCGGCGGACGAAAGTCCGCCGCCCTTTCCTTTGCGGCAAACCGGAAACGTCTGGGCGACGATGGTTCTTCTCGATGCGGATGACGCGTGCTGTGCGTTCCATCGAGCAGTCACTGCCTGAAATGGCTTGTTCGGGCCATCCTGGGCGTCTGCTCTTTGATCGATTGTTTCTTCATCTACGAGACACCGCGTCCGATCGTTCATCGTCGGTCATGCCAGCGGCGCGCCGGCGGATGCGTCAGTCCCCTTGAAAAGCCGCCCTGCCTGTGCCAAATCCACACGGAATTGTTCACACTGAAAACGAGGCATCCATGAAAGAGAAGGTCAGCGCGTTGGTCTTGGCGGCGGGCAAGGGCACGAGGATGTATTCCGAAGACCCCAAAGTGCTGCGCACGCTGCTGGGGGAGCCCATGCTCGGGTTCGTGCTGGGTGGCCTGGAACCGGTGTTCGGCGAGAGGGTGCGCGTTGTGGTGGGGTTTGGCGCCGAGAAGGTGCGCAAGGCCTACCCCGGATACGACGGAAGGTTCGTGCTCCAGGAGCAGCAGCTGGGAACGGGTCATGCCCTGCAGTGCGCGTGGTCCGCAATTCTGGCCTCCGGCGAGGACTACGTGCTGGTGGTCAACGGCGACGTTCCGTTGGCGTCCGGGCAAGACCTGGCGGCCTTCGTCGAAGACGGCCTTTCCGCAGGCGTGGACCTGGCGTTTCTGACCATCGAGCTGGACGACCCCGGCGCATACGGCCGCGTGGTGCGCGACGCCTCCGGGGGCGCGTGCATCGTGGAGGCCAAAGATTTCGACCCATCTGCCCACGGGCGACCGACGGGAGAGATCAACGCGGGCATCTACCTCTTGCGGGTGTCGGCCGTTGACAAGGTGCTGCACGGGCTTACCAATGCCAACAAGGGCGGTGAATTCTACATCACGGACCTGGCGGAGCTGGTGGCTCGCGCCGGGGGAAAGGTTTCCGCCCTGAGCCGGGGCCGGGATGAAAACCTTCTGGGCATCAACAACGCCAGGGAATTGCTGGCGGCAGAGGAAAGCCTGCGGGTTCGCATCGTGGATGGGCTGATCGACTCCGGCGTGGTGATCCGTCAGGCCGGGAGCGTGCGCGTCGGCCCGCGCGTGCGCATCGCGCCTGGATGCGAGGTCTGCGGACCGTGCGAACTGCTTGGCGACACGTTGCTGGAGCCCGGCGCGGTGGTGGAGTCGGGCTGCGTGGTGAAGGACAGCCAACTGGGCGTGCGCTCCGTGGTGCATTCGTTCTCGCACCTGGAACGGGCGGTGCTGGGCGTGGGGTGCCATGCCGGACCTTTCGCGCGGCTTCGTCCCGGCGCGGTGCTGGAGGACGACGCCCGCGTGGGGAACTTCGTGGAGATGAAGAAATCCGTGCTTGGCCCAGGGGCCAAGGCGGGGCATCTGTCGTACCTTGGCGACGCGTTCATCGGCGCCGGGGCCAACATCGGGGCCGGAACCATCACGTGCAACTACGATGGAGTGAACAAGCACGTGACGCGCATCGGCGCGAAGGCGTTCATCGGCTCCAACACGGCGTTGGTTGCCCCCGTGACGGTTGGCGACGAGGCGCTGGTGGGCGCGGGCTCGGTGATCACCAAGGAGGTGCCGCCCGGGGCTCTGGCCATCGCGCGCGGCAAGCAGATCGTTCGTGAGCGCAGGAAAAACCCGGCTTGATTTCACCTGTCAAACCGGGTAGGAGTTAGCATATGGACATCATCGACACCTTGGAAGAGCGCATCGCGCAACTGGTGAATCGCCTCAAGGCGTTGGAAGAAGAAAACAGGACCTTGAAGGCGGCCATGGAACAGGAGAATGCCTCGATGAAAGAGGCCCTGGACCTGGAACGCCAGAAGAAGGACGCCGTGTTGTCCCGGGTGGATCAGCTCTTGAAGAAGTTGCAAGAGGAGCCGATCTGAATTGAATGCCGATGCCAAGCTACAGCAAGGTCATTCTCGGGCTTGAACTCTCATTCAAGACCGACGCGGAACCGGACCGCGTGGAGACAGCCAAGGCATTGGTGGAAGAACGCTACAGGCTGCTCAATCCGGGTGGAAAGAATCTGAGCAAGGAGAAGCTGCTGACGTTCGTGGCCCTGGGCCTCGCGGACGATCTGCTGATGGCCAACCAGAAACTGTCCGAGATGGAAAGCAAGCTCGACAGGATTCTGAAAAGGATAAAACCGCCGGAATGATCCCGGCGTTATGACGATACTTCCCTGGAGTGCGCGTGATCGTCGATCGGTTTCTGAGCCGATACTCCTGAAAAGGGTGACGCTCCGAGACGGCTGGTGTGCGGACCCGCCTTGAGCGGGTGGCCTTAAAGCCGTCCAGTGTCGCCCACCTTGCGTAAGCAAGGTTCAAAACTGATCGTCGACACGGCTCTCCGGGGTCCCCCGGCCATCCTCAGTCTTGGGGAGCCCCGCTCCCACCGTGCGCCTGCCGCGTCCGTCTTCACTGTTCCCTGCACCGCCTTCGGCGGACTTGTTTTCGCGTTCCGGGCCAGCGCCCGGTGCGGCATACCGGGCGCTGGCCCGTGACACAATAGAGGGAATCGGCATGGACTTCAGCATCGTCGTCGGCGTGATGGGCGTGGCGGCAGGCGCCGCGGGCGGATGGTTGCTCAACCGGATCATTTCAGCCAAGGCGTTGGCGGAATCGAAAACCCTGGCCGAGCGCATCCTGGAAGAGGCCCGCAAGGAGGCCCAGGCGCACAAGAAGGAAATCATCCTCCAGACCCAGGACGAACTCTACAAGCAGAAGCTCGAACACGAGAAGGAGGTCAAGGAGCGCGAGGGCCAACTCGTGCGCAAGGAATCCTCGCTTCAGGAGAAGCTGGACAAGCTCGAATCGAAGCTTGAAAAAGCCACGCAGAAGGAGTCCGACCTGCTGGCCCAGGAAAAGCGCCTCTCCCACCAGGAGAAAATCCTGGGCGAGAAGGAGGAGAGCCTGGCCGAATCGGCCCAGGTGCAGGAACGCAAGCTCGAAGAAATTTCCGGCCTCACGGCCGATGAGGCCAAGCGCGTGCTCATGGCCGAGATGGAGAGCCGCACCCGCCACGAGGCCGCGCGCATGATCCGCCAGATCGAAACCGAAGCCAAGGAAGAAGCCAGCAAGAAAAGCAAGGAAATCCTCGCCCTTGCCATCCAGCGCTACGCGGGCGACTACGTTTCGGAGCAGACCGTCACCGCCGTGACCCTGCCCAGCGAGGAGATGAAGGGCCGCATAATCGGCCGTGAGGGCCGCAACATCCGCGCCCTGGAGGCCGCCACCGGCGTGGACCTGATCATCGACGACACGCCCGAGACCGTGATCCTCTCGGCCTTCTCCCCCATCCGCCGCCAGGTGGCCAAGATGGCCCTGGAACGCCTGATCACCGACGGCCGCATCCACCCGGCGCGCATCGAGGACATCGTCAAGAAGTGCGAGCAGGAATTCGAGGTGAAACTGCGCGAACTGGGCGAGCAGGCCACCTTCGACGTGGGCGTGCACGGCATCCACGCAGAGATCGTCAAGCTCCTGGGCCAGCTGCACTACCGCACCAGCTATTCGCAGAACGTGCTCCAGCACTCGCTGGAAGTGGCGTCGCTGTGCGGCATCATGGCCTCGGAACTGGGCCTGGACGTGAAGAAAGCCAAACGCGCGGGCCTGCTCCACGACATAGGAAAGGCCGTGGACCACGAGATCGAAGGCCCTCACGCCATCATCGGCTACGACCTGGCCAAGAAGTTCGGCGAGTCCAAGGACATCACCCACGCCATCCAGGCACACCACGAGGACGTGCCGCCCAAGACCGTCTACGCCGTGCTGGTGCAGGCCGCCGACAGCCTCTCGGGCGCCCGCCCCGGCGCACGCAAGGAGCTCCTTTCGAGCTACGTGAAGCGCCTGGAGGACCTGGAGAACATCGCCACCAACTTCGATGGCGTCTCCAAGGCCTACGCCATCCAGGCAGGCCGCGAGATCCGCGTGGTGGTGGACTCCGACGCCGTGGACGACGACAAGACGCACGTTCTCTGCAAGGACATCGCCAAGAACATCGAGGAGAACCTCACCTACCCCGGCCAGATCAGGGTCACCGTGATCCGCGAACGCCGGGCCGTGGGATTCGCCAAATAGCGCCCACGCGGCAGGTGCCGCCAGTGTCGGCCGACGGGGAGAGAACCTCCCGGGAAGTAGACAGTGGGCCGGCAGACGCATCAGGTGCTTACAAGGCCCTGGCGCGGCGAGGGGACGTCCTGGACTATCCGAACCGGCCAGGGCCTTGCCGCTCGAAGCGTCTAGAAGGACAGCCCCCGGGCCGACGGGATGGCCATGGCTGGCAGAAGGAGCAGGATGTTTTCTGCAAAATGGTCGGGAAATCCCGCAGCGCGCGGTTCAGGGATTTCCATACGGAGTCGGCGGAGGTGCGGGGCATGCAGGGAGAGTGGGAGTCCACGCACGGGCTCACCGGTGTTTTTGGGGAGCCCGTTGCGGGCGACTTCAGCGCCCAGTGCGACCATGGGGCCGTGGTGAAGACGACCGTGAAGGCGCAACAACTCCGTGTGGCCGGTTTGGGCAAACCGCACTGTCTCCTGACGCCGCTCCTCAAAACCGTGCTCGCCTGCAGGGCGACCGAACCGGCCGATCAGGTGGTCGCATGCTGAGCGTCCTCTTCCTGGGCGACGTGGTGGGCCGCCCCGGGCGCAAGGCCCTGGCGGAACAGGCCCGCAACCTGCGCCGCGACCTGGAGCTGGACGTGCTCATGGCCAACGTGGAGAACGCTTCGGGCGGCATAGGCCTCAACGCCAAGGCCGCCCGCGAGCTCCTGGCCCTGCCCCTGGACGTGCTCACCGGCGGCAACCACACCTGGAAACACAAGGATGTTTTTCCGGTCTTCCAGGAAGCGCCCAGGCTGCTGCGCCCGGCCAACTACCCGGCCGGGGCGCCCGGCACGGGCCTGCGCGTCTTCGAGACGGCCGGGGGCGTGCCCTACGCCGTGCTCAATCTCCTGGGCCGCACCTACATGGACGCTGTGGACTGCCCCTTTCAGACCGCCCGGACCCTGTTGGACTCCCTGCCAGCCGACGTCGCTGTCCGTATCGTCGATTTCCACGCCGAGGCCACCAGCGAGAAAAAGGGCATGGCCTATTTTCTTGACGGGCGCGTCTCCGCGGTGCTCGGCACCCACACCCATGTGCAGACCAACGACGCCCGCATCCTGCCCGGCGGCACGGCCGCCCTCACCGACGTGGGCATGTGCGGCCCCGTGCATTCCGTGATCGGCATGGACGCGCAGGGCATCGTGAACCGTTTCCTCACGCGGCTTCCCGTGCGCTTCGAGGTGGCCAAGGGCCCCGCGCGACTGGAGGGGGCCTTGTGCGCCATTGACGAGTCCACGGGCCGGGCGCTAAGCATCCGCCCTTGGCAAGGAGGACTTTCGTGAACGTTTTCGACGAACTCACCTGGCGAGGCCTGGTCCATCAGACCAGCGGGGCGGACACCCTGCGCGAACACCTGGCCGCGCCCGGACGCGTGATGTACTGCGGCTTCGACCCCACGGCCGAGAGCCTGCACATAGGCAACATGGTGCCCCTGTTGGCGCTCATGCGCTTCGCCCTGGCCGGGCACAGGCCCATGGCCCTGCTGGGCGGGGCCACCGGCCTCATCGGCGACCCCAGCGGCAAGGACAAGGAGCGCCAGCTCTCCGACCCCGCCGACACCGCCGCCCGCGCCGAACGCATCAAGGCCCAGATCCTCAAGCTCTTCACGGACAACGGGGCCTCCATCGACGTGGTGAACAACCTCGACTGGATCGGGAAACTTTCGGCCATCGAGCTGCTGCGCGACGTGGGCAAGCACTTCACCGTGAACTACATGCTGGCCAAGGACTCCGTGAAGGGGCGCATCGACCGCGAAGAGTCGGGCATCTCCTACACCGAGTTCAGCTACATGATCCTGCAGGCCTTCGATTTCCACCACCTGAACCGCGAGCAGGGCTGCACCCTGCAGATCGGCGGGGGCGACCAGTTCGGCAACATCACCGCCGGGCTCGAACTCATCCGGCGCAAGTCCGGGGCCGAGGCCCACGCCATGACCTTCCCGCTCATCACCACGGCCTCGGGGGCCAAGTTCGGCAAGAGCGAGAAGGGCGCCATCTACCTGGATCCGAACATCACCACGCCCTACGCCTTCTACCAGTACTGGGTGAACGCCGACGACCGCGACGTGGTGAACTACCTCAAGTACTTCACCTTCCTCCCCCGCGAGGAGATCGAGGCCCTGGCCGTGGCCGTGGCGGAAAAGGCCCACATGCGCGAGGCGCAGCGCACCCTGGCCTACGTAATGACCTCCATGGTCCACGGGCGCGACCAGGCCGAGCATGTGGTGAAGGCCAGCGAATACCTCTTCGGCAAAGGCGCGCTGGACGGCGTGGACCCCGCCACCCTGCGCGCCGCCCTGGAGGGCGCGCCGGGGCGCGACTACGCCTCCCGCGCGGACATCCCGGACATGGTGACGCTGCTGGTGGAGCTTGGCTTGTGCAGTTCCAAGGGCAACGCCCGCAAGGACCTGGCCGCCGGGGCCGTGACCGTGAACAACGCCAAGGTGGGGGCCGATTACGCCTACCCCGAATCCGACTTCGCGGGCGGCTCGCTCCTTCTGGTGCGCAAGGGCAAGAAAAGCTACGGCGTGGCGAGGCTCGGGTGAACGCCGCCGACCCCGCGCAGGGGAGTTGCGTCCGGCCGACGTGCGGCAGGGTCTGCCCGCCGCCGCTGCTCAAGGCCCTTTCGCGCGAGAAGCTCAAGGCCCTGGCAGGGCGGGCGGCCTTGTTCGCCTCGTTCGTGAAGATCGAGCATTCGGTCTTCGCGCTGCCTTTCGCCTACGTGGGTTTGTTTCTGGCCAAGCGCGGCTGGCCGGGCTTCGCGCCCTTCGCGCTGCTCACCCTGGCCATGGTGGCCGTGCGCTCCTACGCCATGGGGGTCAACCGCCTCATGGACGAGCCTTTCGACCGCCTGAACCCGCGCACGCAGGGCCGCGAACTGGTGCGCGGGGCCATCACCCGCGCCCAGGGCTGGGGCTTCGTCTCCGTTTGCGCGGCCGTGTTCGTGCTGGCCTGCTGGGGGCTCAACCCCCTGTGCCTGTGGCTTTCGCCCGTGGTGCTGGCCTGGGCGGGCTTCTACAGCCTGACCAAACGCTTCACCTGGTTGTGCCACGTGGTGCTGGGCAGCGTGCTGGGTCTGGCCCCGGTGGCCGGATGGCTGGCCGTGACGCCCCAGTTCGCCCTGGCCCCGGTGCTCTTCGGGCTGGGCGTCACCTGCTGGGTGGCGGGCTTCGACGTGCTCTACGCCTCCCAGGACGAGGCCTTCGACCGTCGCCACGCCCTGCACTCCATGCCGGTGCGCTTCGGCGTGGGGTCGGCGCTCTCCCTGGCGGCGCTCCTGCACGGACAGGCCGTGGCGCTCTTCGCCCTGGCGGGCTGGTCCGCGGCGCTGGGCTGGGGCTATTTCGGGGTGCTCGCGCTGGTGGCGGCGCTTTTGTGGATAGAGCACCGCCTGATCTCCGAGAACGATCTCACGCGCCTGAACATGGCCTTCTTCACCCTCAACGGGGTGGTGGCGGCCACGCTCTTCCTGGGCGTGCTCTACGACCTCTTCGCCTGATCCGCCCCCTGGGGCGCTCCCGACCATTCGATCACCCGCTCGTGCCGGACCTCCAGGTCCGGCGCGATGCGGAATTTCTCGTCCCCCGGATAGAGCCGCGCCCGCCCCGGATCGCCCCCGGCAAATGCACGGACGCTCTCCATGTCCCGCCAGTAGGTGACGAGGGTCACTTCCGCCTCGCCCGCAAGTTCGCGCAGGAGCGTCTGATGTCCCAGAAAGCCGGGAAGGGCGGAGGTTTCCGCCACGCCCGTGGCGCGCAGGTGGTCGAGAAAATCCGGAAGCGTGTCCAGCGGGCAGCGGCAGCTCCAGCGCCGGGCGATCACTTGGGGGAGTCCTCCTCGAACGTGACGAGGCGCACGGCGCGGCGCACCTTGGCCTCGCGCCACTTCACGGGGCGGGTTGGCCAGGGGTCCGCCAGCGTGACCGTGACGCCTTCGCCCGGCCTGGTGATCACCCGCGTGCCGTGCGTGTTGGAGATGGCTACGGACTTGCCCGAGGCCAGGAACACCCCCAGCTCCTCGGGGGTGAAGAAGCCGCCCCAGAAGTCGGTGCCTCGTATGCCGATGGCCGCCAGGGGGGTGAGCACCCGGAAGTCCGCGCCTTCAGGGCGGGTGATGCTCCCGGTGACGGCGCGGAAGGCCCCGCGCAGCATCTCGAAGCGGGCCTGGCCCTTGGGGATGTCGAAGCTGCGCACGGTCAGGGCGGTGTCCTCCGAGAGGGTGACAACGCTCGCGTCCAGGAAGGTCAGTTCGGCACGCGCCCTTGACCCGGTGACCAGAGCGTCGCCCTCGTGGAGCGGTTCACCGGCAGCGAGCAGGCGGCGGCCTCCGGTCTCCTCCAGGAACACGGGCCCCTGCACGCGGGTGATCGTGCCCACGGGGTCGCCGGAGCGGTCCGCGCGGGCCGGGGCGGCCGCGACCAGGAGCGCCGCGGCAAGCGCAAGGAAGAGCGCCGCCAGCAGGGCCGTCCGGTGCGCAGGCGCGTGCGCGGCGGGGCTGCGGCCGGGGCCGACGGAGGTCCGTACGGCCTTCGGCGCGGGGGCGCAGGCCGGGAGAAGCGAGGCGCGTGTGGCGTTCACCAGTTGCCCTCCCCCTTGGTGTGCTCCAGGATGTCGTCGTAGCGGTGCGTCTTGGCGGCGTGGCCCGCGGCCGAAAGCTCGTAGCGCGTGAGCACGCGGGCCTCGTCGTCGAAGGCGTCCAGGTGGCCTTCGCCTTCCTGGCCCAGCAGGCGGCGGGCCTCCTGGAGGAAGTCCTCCAGGTCCAGGTGTAAGCCCGCGTAGTCGATGTCCAGGGTATCCCCGTCCCGGGTGGAGGCGTCGGGCGGCAGGGTGGCGGCCAGGCGGGGCAGGTCCCCGGGATTGGCCGGGCGGACGCGCCCGAAGAGCCGGAAATCGGGCTTGCCGTTCCTCACCGCGCGGAGCCGCCCTCGTCGATGAGGAGCCTGCGGGCCACGTCGAGGTCGTAGAGTTCCAGGGGGTTGGTGCCCCGGCCGCGCTGCTTGTACATCTCGGCGGCCATTTCGATCTCTTCGTAGGGGATCCAGCCGTGGCGCTCCCAGACCTCGGGGTATTCGCGGTTGAACATGCGGAATTCGATCACGTCGAAGCTTTCGCGCACGTACATGCGGATGGCGGTGTTCTGGGGGGCCGGGTAGTAGTAGAGTCCGCGTTCGTCTTTCATGGGGCGGTTTGTACGGCCAAAGCGGCCCGGGGGCAAGACCCGGCGCGGGGCGGCGCGTGCGGCGTTGCGTCTGGAAAATGAAAAACGGCCCGGGTCGCCCCGGGCCGTCGCTGGTTTCGATGCGGTGAGGTACGCCTAGCCCTTGTTCATGTCGTCGATGAGCCCCTGGAGTTTCTGGGCCAGCACGGCCAGATCGGACACGGCCTTTGCCGAGTGGCCCATGCCGTCGGCGGTTTCGGCGGTGACGCGGCGGATGTCGTCCACGGCGCGGTTGATCTCCTCGCTGGCGGCCGACTGCTGCTCGGCGGCCGTGGCGATGGAGCGCACCTGGTCCGAGGTCTGGGTGACCAGGGTCACGATGTGGTCGAGGGCTTCGCCGGACTGGCTGGCCAGGCCGGTTGCCGAGTCGATGGACTGGCTCGCGGCCTCCACGCTCTTGATGTTGTCGCGCGCGCCGGTCTGGATGGAGCCGATGACCTCGCCCACTTCCTTGGTGGCGTTCATGGTCTTTTCGGCGAGCTTGCGCACCTCGTCGGCCACCACCGCGAAGCCGCGTCCGGCCTCGCCCGCGCGGGCGGCCTCAATGGCGGCGTTGAGGGCCAGGAGGTTGGTCTGGTCCGCGATGTCGGAGATCACGTCCAGGATGCGGCTGATGTCGTCGGCCTGCTTGCCCAGGGCGGTCATCTGGGTTTTGAGCTGGTGGGCCTGCTGGTAGACCTGCTTGATGGCCTCCACGGACTGGGCCACGATGCGCGCGCCTTTCTGGGCCTCGGTGCGCGCGGATTCGGCCGATTCGGCGGCCGAGGAGGAGTTGCGCGCCACTTCGAGCACGGTGGCGTTCATTTCCTCCATGGACGTTGCGGTCTCCTCGGTGCGCTGGTTCTGGATTTCCGCGCCCTTGTTCACCTGCTCCACCTGGGCCGAGAGGGCCTCGGAGGCCAGGGCCACCTGGCGGGCGATCTCGGCGGAGTCGGTGGCCACCGAGGCCATGGTGGAAAGAAGACCCGTCACCTTGGCCTCCTGGGCCTGGGCCTCGGCCATGGACTTTTCGGCCTGGGTCTTCTGGACCTCGGCCTCCTGGGTCTTGCGCTGGGCCTCGGCCATCTTTTCCTTGAGCTTGCCCACCATGGTGGAGATGGCGTCCTTGAGGGCCTTGAGTTCGGCGGTGAAGCTGCCCTTGGGCTGGGCGTCCAGCTGTCCGTTGGCCACGGCTCCGGCGAATTCCTGGATGTTGTTCAGGGGGCCGAGCACGTTCTTGCTCATGGAGACCCAGGCGATGGCGAAGATGGCGCCCAGCACGCCCAGGGTGATGAGCCCGCCGGAGAGCGCGGCGCTGCTGGTCTGCTTGGCGGCGCGGTCCAGGGAGGAGATGATCTCGAAGGCCCCGTGCACCTCGCCCACCTTCCAGCCTTCCTTGGTGCCGCCCAGGGGATCTTTTTCGCCCTTGGGGTCGCCGTGGCAGTAGAGGCATTCCGGCGTGAGGCGGATGGCCCGGAAGTAGCGGACCTTGTCGGCCTCCTTGACCACCATCTCCTCCAGGTTTTTGCTTTCGAGTTCGCGCAGCACCTTGCGTTCCAACTCGGTGGGCTCGTTCCTGGGGTTGCGGGGCTGCTCCTTGGGCACGCGGAACTGGTAGCCAAGTTTTGAGGCGTTCTGCTGGGCCATGTTGATGGCCGTGATCACGGGCACGGCCTCGATGAGCCGGTCCTTGGGGATCTGGTCGAAGGGGCGGATGACGCCCGTCTCGAGCTTCTTGGACATCTCCGTGCGGGCGGCCTCGGCCATGAACACGATCCCGCGCGACTCCTGCAAGATGGCGTCCTCGGCTGAGGAGGAGATGGACCTCACTTCCAGGACGAACATCACCAGCGCCAGGACCAGGGGGCCGACGAGGGCGATGAGCAGGATTTTCCACTTGATGCTCATGAGGACTCCGATGGATCGTGTTGATGGGCTGCCGTTTGACCGGACTAATCTATGAAGGAAGTGACAGGCACGGTCAAGGCCGGTCGCGAGGAAGGGACAAGAATGTAAGCCTGCCGTAAGGTTCTTCGTGCGGCCGAGCGGGAAGCGTCGTTCAGCGGGGCTCGTCCAGGGCGTGACGGAAGGCCCGCGCCGCCACGTCGGCCGAGGCGGACCAGGAGAAGCGCCGGGCCTGCTCCAGGCCCCGCGCGCGCAGGGCCCCGCGCAGCGCTGCATCCCCGGCCAGGCGGCGCATGGCGTGGGCCATGGCTTCCGGGTCCGAAGGGTCGTCCAGGTAGAGGCAGGCCTCGCCCCCCACCTCGGGCAGGCTGGAGAGCCCCGAGGTGATCACCGGGCAGCCGCAGGCCATGGCCTCCAGCACGGGCAGGCCGAAGCCCTCGTAGACGCTGGGATAGACCAGGGCCAGGGCGTCGGAGTAGAGCCCGGGCAGGGCCTCGTCGGGCACATAGCCCAGTTCGATCACCCGTCCGGCCGCCTTCTCCTCCCCGGACCAGCCGCTCCACCCTGCCAGAACCAGGGGCGTCTTCAGGCCGCTGCGGGCAAGGGCCTTGGGGATCACATGGGGGTTTTTGCGGGGGTCGTTGGTGCCCAGGAAGAGGAAGTAGGGCTCGCCGGGGTCCAGACCCGGCACGCGGGAGGCCCCGGGAGAGGGGCGGAAGCGCTGCGGGTCGATGGCGTTGTGGGTGATGTCCACGCGTCCGGGCGGGATGGCGAGCACGTCGGCCATCTCGCGGCGGGTGAACTCCGAAACGGCCAGGAAGCGCGACACCTTCTCCAGGCGGCGGCGGAAAAACAGCTCGAAATAAAGCACGCGTTCGCGCGGGTGGTGCTCCGGATGCCGGATGAGCGAGAGATCGTGCACGGTGAACACGGTGCGAACGCCACGGGGCGCGGCGAAGGGAAAGAAGGCTGCCTCGTGGTAGAGGTCGAACCCCCTGGCCGCGCGGCGGAAGGCGGCCTCGCGCCGGGCGTGCACGGCCAGGCGCACGGCCAGGCCCGCCAGGGGCGGCAGCTTCCACAGGAGCTTGGCCAGGCGCGAGCGGCCGGACACGCCCGACCCGGGCGGGGGCATGTGGGGCAGGGCGCGGCGGCCGTCGAACCAGGCGATCTCGAAGTCCCCGCCGTGTTTTTTCTGGAAGGCCTCGTAGAGGCAACGCAGGTAGCGCCCGATGCCGGTGTTAACCCCCGTGAGGGGCAAGGCGTTAACGATGAGCCGGAGTTTGCGCGCCACGGCCTACCCCTGTCCCGTCACCGAGGCGATGTGCCCGGCCATGGCCGCCTTGAAGGCCGCCTCGTCGAACTTGCGGGCGCGCTCCTCGCAGGCCGGGCGCATGGCCAGGGCGGCCTCGGGGGACATGGCCCGCACGGCCAGGGCCACGTCGGAGGCCGTTGGGTTCTGGCGCACCAGGATGCCGGTGCGGTTCTCCCTCACGGTTTCCAGCAGGCCGCCCTCGGCCACGCCGATCACCGGTTTGCCCGCCGCCATGGACTCCACGGGCGAGATGCCGAAGTCCTCGTCGCGGGGGATGTACACCGTGGCGATGCAGGCGCCCGTGAGGGCGCGCAACTCCTCGGGAGTCACCCAGCCCTTCACCTCGATGTTGGGCGCGCCGACGGCCATGGCGCGCACCCGCTCCAGTTCGCTGCCGCCCGAGACCACAACCAGCCGCTTCTCCGGCATGCCCAGGAAGGCTTCCACCACGGTGTCCACGCGCTTGAGCCGGTCCACGCGGGCCGTGGAGAGGTAGAAATCCTCCTGGGCGATCCAGCGGAAATCCGCCGTGCGCACGGGCGGGGGCACCACCACGGAGTCCAGCTGGAGGTAGCCCCCCAGGCGGTGGGCCACGTTCTGGGAGTTTGAGACGATGAGGTCCATGGCCCGCGCGGCCTTTGCCCAGGCGTGCTCGAAGGCCCGGAGGAAGAGTTCGTAGGCCCAGCGTTTGGCGCGGGGCATGGAGCGCAGGTAGAAGCGGCGCTGGTCGTAGAGGATGCGCGGGGGCGTGTGGCAGTAGAGGATGCGCTTGCCGCCCAGGCGCTTCCAGGCCAGGGGCGCGAGCATGCCGCTGTAGAGCGTGTAGGGCGGGTTCGAGGGCGGGAAGGAGGCGAAGGCCTTCCAGAGGCAGGCCGTCTCGGACCAGCGGGCCAGGTCCGGATGGGCCTGGCGGGCGCGCAGGTCCAGGGGATGGCGCTCCCCGAAGAAGTCCGGGGGGAAGGCCGCGTGGTTGTATTCCGCCGTCCAGAGGATGCCGCCGGTCAACTCCGCCAGGCACTGGGCCACCTTCTCCCCGCCGCCGGGAAAGCGGAAGGCGTCGTGCAAAATGATGGGACTCTGGCGCATTGGCGTCCGTCGCGTTTTGGGGTAGAAGCGGCTGGCCGTTGTGCATAGCCGGGGCGAAAGGCCCTGGCAACCCCTTTCCCCAACCCGAACCTCCCAGATAACCCCCTATGAACGTTCTCGTGGCCAACCTGGCCGGTGTCAAGATCGAGGCAGACGGCTCCGTCAAACACTACATCAAGGCCGGCTCGCGCTGGCCCATGACCATCGGCACGTCGCGCTCGGTGGACTACTACCCCTTCCCCTTCTGGCTGGCGTACGCCTCGGCCCTGCTCAAGCGCGACACCAAGGCCCACGTGCGGGGCCTGGACGGCGTGGTGCTCGACCTCACCAGCGAGGAGCTTTTCTCCGAAATCGTGGCGCGCAAGCCCGGTCTGCTCGTGGTGGAGCTCACCTCCCTCACCCTGGAGGAGGACCTCTCCTTCCTGGCCCGCATCAAGGCCGCTACGGGGTGCGCCGTGGTGGTGTGCGGCAATTACGCCACCGTGACCCACCGCGATCTGGCCGCCCGCGCCGAAGCCGTGGACTACGTGGCGCGCGGCGAATACGAGATGACCGTGCGCGACCTGGTGAACGCCCTCGTGGACGGCGCGGACCTCTCCGGCGTGGCCGGGCTCACCTGGCGCAAGGACGGCGAGGTGGCCGAGAACCCGGCTCGCCCCCTGCTGGCCGACCTGGACGAACTGCCCTTCCCCGACCGCGACGACTTTCCAGCCACCATCTACCCGGACTTCACCCTCTACAGCCCCTGCATCAACATCCTCTCCAGCCGTGGCTGCCCCTGCGGCTGCGTCTACTGCCAGGAACGCCACGTGATGTACGCCTCGCCCAAGTACCGCGTGCGCTCCGGGCGCAAGGTGGCCGAGGAGATGGCCTGGTGCGTGGAGCGCTTCGGGGCCCGCCAGTTCTACTTCGACGACCAGAGCTTCGTGGTGAACAAGAAACACGTGCTGGACGTGTGCCGCGAGATCAAGGCCCTGGGCCTGACCACCCCCTGGACCGTCATGGGCGACGCCATGTTCGTGGACCGCGAAATGCTCGAAGCCATGGCCGGGGCGGGGTGCATCGGCATGAAATTCGGGGTGGAATCGGCCGACGCCTCCATCCTGAAGGCCATCGGCAAGCCCCTGGACCTCGCCAAGGCCAAACAGGTGGCCAAGTGGTGCAAGGAGCTGGGCATCCGCACCCACGCCACCTTCTGCATGGGCCTGCCCGGCGAGACCGAGGAGACCATCCGCAAGTCCATGGCCTACATGGAGGAACTGGAGGTGGACACGGCCCAGGTCTCCAAGGCCGTGCCCTATCCCGGCACGCCCATGTACGAATGGGCCTTGAAGAACGGCTACCTGGCCACCACCGACCTGGCCCGCTTCGACGGCATGGGCGACTCGGTGATGAGCTACCCCGGGCTCTCAAACGCCGACATCGACCGCTGGTACGCCCTGTTTTCGCGCCGCGTGGCGCGCAAGAAGGTGCTCAAATACCTTTTCGAACCGGGCCAGAGCTTCTCCATCATGGCCGAAATGGTGCGCCGCAAGGGCGTGGCCAGCCTGGCCAAGTCCCTGTGGACCTTCGTGAGGCGGGCCTTCTGATGACGCGCTGGGTCGTGGCCGTGTTCGCGGCGGGCCTGGGGGCGGCGTTTCTCGCCACGCCCCTGGCCGCGCGGTTCGGCAGGGCCTTCGGCTTCATGGACGCGCCCCAGGGCCGCAAGATCCACGCCCACCCCATTCCGAGATCAGGCGGGCTGGCCCTGGTGCTGGCCTTTCTGGCCGCGGCGGCCGTAACCCTGGCCCCGGGCGTGCCCATCCAGGGAAGGCTTTTCCAGCAGGGGCAGCTGTGGTCCGTGCTGGGGGGCGGTCTGTTCATCTTCCTGGTGGGCCTCGTGGACGACCGCAGGCCCCTGCCCGCCAAGCTCAAGCTCCTGGCCCAGGTGGCGGCCGCCAGCATCTGCTTCTTCGGGGGCGTGAAGATCGAGTCCTTCACCCTGGCCGGGCTGGTTTCGGTGGATTTCGAGTTCCTCTCCTACCTGCTCACGGTGTTCTGGTTCGTGCTCTTCATCAACGCCATCAACCTCATCGACGGCCTGGACGGCCTGGCCGCCGGGGTGGCCTTCTTCGTGTGCGCCGTGCAGGCGGTGCTGGCCACCATGCGCGCCGAGGCCCTGCCCGCCATGTACTTCGCGGCCCTGGCCGGGGCCTCCCTGGGCTTTTTGCGCTACAACTTCAACCCCGCCTCCATCTTCCTGGGCGACGGGGGCAGCTACTTCCTGGGCTACATGGTGGCCGCGCTCTCCATCCTTTCCTCGGCCAAGTCCCAGGTGGGAGCCACCATCCTCATGCCCATCCTGGCCTTCGGCGTGCCGCTTCTGGACACGCTCACCTCGCCCCTGCGGCGCTTCGTGCGCGGCAAGAAGATCTTCGAGCCGGACCGCGAGCACGTGCACCACAACCTGCTGGCCAGGGGCTGGTCCCAGCGCAAGACGGTGGTGTTCCTCTACGCGGTCACGGTCTTCCTTGCCCTGATGGCGATGCTCATCGTGAACCTGCGCGACGTGCCCGCCGGGCTTTTCATCCTGCTCCTGGGGGGGGCGCTCATCCTCTTCGTGCGCAAGGCGGGCTACTTCAGTTTTTTTGCCATGGACAAGATTTTCGGATGGATCCGCGACATCTCCGACGAGGCCGGGGTGAGCCACGGGCGGCGCACCTTCCTGAACCTCCAGATCGAGATTTCCGAGTCCCAGGACGTCGCCGGAATGTGGGAGAACGTCACCGAGGCCCTGGCCAAGCTGGGCTTCGACCTGGGCGAGATGGTCCTGGAGCCGGGCGAGGGCGGCCTGGAGCGCTTCGGCCTCGTCTCGCAGGTCCCGGGGCGCGAGGTGGCCGCACTCACCTGGCAGCGCCCCGACCTGGACCGCGACCGCCGCGAATACCTCCTGGACAGGGCGCTTCTGAAGATCGAACTGCCGCTGTTGGACCGCGACAACCAGGCCATAGGCACCATCTGGCTGGTGAAGCGCCTGGACCAGGATCCCCGCTCCGACTTCACCTTGCGCCGCGTGGAGCAACTGCGCCGCACCGTGGTGGCCACCCTGGAACGCCTTGGGGGGCGCACGTGAAGACGGGCCGGAGCGAGGGGATATTCATCGCGGCGGCATGCGGCAGTCGTGCGGGCCGAGGTGCGCGGGGAGCCATCTGATGCGGGTTCTGCACCTGGGCAAGTTCTATCCCCCCGTTGAGGGGGGCATAGAGACCGTCACCTTCCAGCTGGCCGAGGGCCTCACGCGCCGGGGCGTGCAAAGCGACGTGCTCTGCTTCGATCCCAAGGGCCCCGGCGGGGTGGAGCTCTGGAACGGCTACACGGTGCGCCGCGCCTGTGCGCCCATCGTGGCGGCCTCCACGCCCATGTCCCAGGACTACGCGAAGCTTCTCTCCCGCCTGGCCCCGGACTACGACATCCTCCACGTGCACTGCCCCAACCCCATGGCCGCCCTGGCCCTGCGCTGGGTGAGGCCCCGCGCGCGCGTGGTGCTGCAGTGGCACTCCGACGTGGTGCGCCAGCGCGCCCTCAACGTGGTCTACCGTGCCCTGCTGGGCAACTGGCTGGCCCGGCGGGCCGACGCCGTGATCGGGGCCACGCCCGCCCACCTGGAGGCCTCGGAGTATGCCCAGGCCTTCCGAGGCAAATCCGTGGTGATCCCCTTCGGGCTGGACCCGGCCCCCTTTGCCCCGGAGCTCACGGACCGCGCGGCCCTGGAGCGCCTGGAGCGGCGCTTCGCCGGGCGCAAGGCCGTGTTCGCCCTGGGGCGGCTGGCCTCCTACAAGGGCTTCGACGTGCTGGTGGAGGCCATGGCGCACCTGCCGCCCGAGTGGGTGGCGCTCATGGGGGGATCGGGGCCCATGGAAGAGGCTTTGCGGGCGCGCATCCGCGAGCGGGGCCTAGAGGACCGGGCCGTGCTGCTCGGGCGCGTGCCTCAGGGCGAGCTTTCGGCGCACTACCGCTTCAGCCGCGTGTTCTGCCTGCCCTCCACCACCCGGGCGGAGATGTTCGGCATGGTGCAGTTGGAGGCCATGGCCTGCGGCTGTCCGGTGGTCTCCACGCGCATCGCGGGCTCCGGGGTGCCGTGGGTGAACGAGCACGGCGCGACGGGGCTCACCGTCGCGCCCGGCGACCCGGCCGCCCTGGCCGGGGCCATCCTGCGGGCCGGGGAGGAGCCCCTGCGCTCCCGCCTGTCCGGGGGTGCCGCCCTGGCGGCCACGGAGCGCTTCGCTCCGCGACTGATGGAGACGGCCGTGCTGGCGCTCTACCGGGAACTGGCGGGGGGCTGAGGCGGGCGCTCCGTCGGGACGGCCGCGGCCCGGTCGACGGCTGGGCAAGGCAGGACGCCGCCGCTTCACGCGCTTCCGGGAACGAACGGACGACGCATCTCATGACGACGGGCGACTGTTCCGTCTTGCGCCCCGGCAATCCGGCCGGAGAACGCCGCGCTAGCCAGAGAGCCTGAGTCCGTGCTCCTTGAGCAGGGCGTAGAGCCTGGAGCGCGAAAGCCCGGAAATGCGGCAGGCCTCGCGGGGGTTTGCGCCCGATTCATCCAGCAGGCGCTCCAGGTAGAGCCGGTCCATGGCCTGGCGGTAGACCTTGAGGGTCGGGGGCGTGGAGGGCAGGTCCGTCTCCGGGGGCGGCGGCGGGGAGTGCGCGGCCGAAGGCGCTTGGAGCTGGATCTCGCGGTCCCGCATCTGCCCGCGGGCCACCTGGATGCGCAGGTGCACGGGCAGGTGCACGGGGTGCAGTTCCGGCTCCTCCAGACCCAGGGCCACCATGCCCTCCACCACGTTCTGGATTTCGCGGATGTTGCCCGGCCAGGAATAGGCCGTCAGCGCGGCCTCGGCCGCCGGGGAGATGCGCTTGGGGGCCGCGCCGTGGCGCGCGCAGGCCTGGTCCAGGAAGTGGGCGGCGAAGGTGAGCACGTCGCCGGGCTGTTCGCGCACCGGGGGCAGGGCGATGACCATGCCGCGCAGGCGGAAGAGCAGGTCCTCGCGGAATTCCCCGGCTTCGGCCATGGCGTCCAGGTCCCGGTGGGTGGCGGCCAGGAGGCGGAAATCGCAGGGGCGCTCCACGGGGCCTCCCACGGGGCGCACCTTGCGCTCCTGGAGGGTGCGCAGAAAGGTTTTCTGCACGTCCAGGGGCAGTTCGCCCACCTCGTCCAGGAAGAGCGTGCCGCCGTGGGCCTGAAGGATCAGGCCTTCGCGGGGGCGGTCCGCGCCGGTGTAGGCCCCGCGTTCGCTGCCGAAGAGCAGGCTCTCGGCCAGGGTGGAGGGCAGGGCGGCGCAATCCACGGGCACGAAAGGTCCGGTGGCGCGGCGGGAGTTGGCGTGGATGGCCCGGGCGAAGAGTTCCTTCCCCGTGCCGGTCTCGCCGGTGATGAGCACGGCGGCCTCGCTGCGCGCGGCGCGGGCGGCCTGTTCCAGGCAGGCCATGCGGCCTGGGTGCTGTCCGGCCGCGCCGTCCCAGGCGAAGCCGCCCAGGGAGGAGCGCGGCCTCGATCCCCGGTAGGCCATGGCCGAGAGCAGGGGGCCGGTCATGGCCTTGAGGGTGGGGGGCTTCTCGATGTAGTCCCACGCGCCCCGGCGCATGGCGGCTTCCGCGCCGTCGGGGTCGCCCCAGCCGGTGATCACGATCACTTCCGGGCGGCTCTGGGCGCTCTGGAGTTCGCCGATGGCGTCCAGGCCGTTGCCGTCGGGCAGGCGCACGTCCAAAAGCACCACGTCGTAATTACCCGACCTGGCCTTGCGCAGGCCTTCGCGCAGGCTGGGGGACTCCTCGGCGTTGAGTCCCAGGCTTTCCACCACGCGGGAGAGGGCTTCGCGGATGGGGAGGTCGTCGTCGATGATGAGCACGCTGCCCACGCCGGTCCCCTTCAGAAGGCCATGTTGAGTTTGCGCAGGATGCCCGCGAAGACCCTGGTTTCGTCCTCGGAGAGGGCGGCGAAGAGGTCGCGGGCCAGGTCCAGGTGGTGTTTGTGGTGCTCCTCGAAGAGGGCGCGCCCGCGCTCCGTGAGCGTGACGAGCACCGAGCGCCGGTCGGCCTCGTTGGGGGTCCTGGCCACCATGTCCAGGCGCTCCAGGCGGTCCACCACCACGGTGAGGGTGCCGGTGGTCACGCCCATCTTGGCGGCCAGCTCCTTCATGCGCAGGGGCGGGTGCTGCCCCAGCACCTCGAGGACGTGTGTCTGGGGCAGCGTGAGGGGGCTGTCGCGGGCCACGGCGTGCTCCCACGAGGAAAGCTTCTCGTAAAATTCGAGGATTTGGGCGCTCAGGCTCTCCAGATCGGACATGCAGGCATACTATCCTCGGGAGGTTTAATTTGCAATCAACCCTCCTGTTCCATGGGGCAGGGGCAGGGGTGCACCTCCACGAGCACGCTGGCCAGTCCGTCCACGCCGTCCAGCAGCGCCTTGTAGTGTTCGGGGGGGCGCGGCGCGGCATCCTCCAGGGTGAGTTGCGCGGCCAGCCGCTTGGGCCCCACCTGCCACACGGAGAGTTCGCGCACGTTGGCCCCGCAGCTCTCCACCTTGCGGCGCAACTCGGCCACCAGCTCCGGCGCGGCGCTATGGTCCAGGAGCGTGCGCGAGGTCTGCACCAGAAGGCCCCAGGCCCAGCGCCCCACCACCACCGCGCCCACCACGCCCATGAGCGGGTCCAGCCAGACCCACCCCGCGTAGCGTCCGCCCAGGAGCGCCGCGATGGCCAGCACCGAGGTGAGGGCGTCGGCCATCACGTGGAAGTAGGCGGCCTTGAGGTTGTGGTCGTGGGCGTGGGAGTGGTCCTCGTCGCGCAGGAGCCAGGCGCTGGCCACGTTGACGGCCAGGCCCAGGGCGGCGACCACGGTGGCCTCGGTGAAGTCGATGCGCACCGGCGAGAAGAGACGCACCAGTGATTCCACGCCCATGAAGAGCGCCGCAAGGCCCAGCCCGATGGACGAGGCGAACCCCGCAAGGGCGTTCACCTTGCCCGAGCCGAAGACGAAATCGGGGTTGTCGGCGTGGCGGCGCGCGAAGACGTAGGCGAACCAGGCCACGGCCATGGCTCCCGCGTGCCCCGCCATATGCCAGCCGTCGGCCAGGAGCGCCATGGACCCGAAGGACCAGCCCGCCAGGATCTCCGCCGCCATGGTGACCACCGTGAGCCAGAACACCAGGCGCGCCCCGCGCTCGCCGTGGTGGTGGGAGTGGTCGTGGCCGCATCCGGCGTGGTCATGGGAGTGTCCGGGGGCATGGGGGGTGGCGTGGGTGCAGCCGCAGGGGCCGTGGTCGTGGGTGTGCATGGAGCGTCCTTGTCTTGAGTGTCGTGTAATTTGAACATCAAGATAATAGTTCGAATTGCTTTGAGTGTCAAACTTCTTCTTCGAAATGTCTCGGAAAGGGCTGACGCGGGCGGAGCTTTGCGCTAGGGTACCGGAAATTTCGATGAAAAGGAGATCGCCATGAGCGAACGCAAAGGCGTGGTGACCATCTTCGGCAACCCGTTGACCCTTCTGGGTCCCGAATTGACCGTTGGAACCAAGGCCCCGGACTTCACCGTCCTGGACAACGACCTCAACCCCAAGACCCTGGCCGACTACGCGGGCAAGGTGCTGGTGGTGGCCGCCGTGCCCTCCCTGGACACCCCCGTGTGCGACATGGAGACCCGGCGCTTCAACACCGAGGCCTCCAAGCTTGGGGCCGACGTGCGCATCCTGACCATCAGCATGGACCTGCCCTTCGCCCAGAAGCGCTGGTGCGCGGCGGCGGGGATCGACCAGGTGGTCACCCTTTCCGACCACCGCGACGCCGCCTTCGGCCAGGCCTGGGGCGTGCTCATCAAGGAGCTGCGCCTGCTGGCGCGCGCGGTGTTCGTGCTGGACGGTGAAGGCGTGGTGCGCCACGCCCAGATCGTCCCCGAAGTGACCCACGAACCCGACTACGACGCGGCCCTGGCCGTGGCGAAGACGCTGGTCTAGCGGGCGTCCGGCGGCGGGGGCGGGTTGAGCGGGTGGGAGGTCCCCGGCCGCGAGGCCGGACCGCGCAATGCCCGCCCCGCGCCGCCGGAAAGCCGTTGAAACGCAAAGCCCCCCGCCGGGAACCTTCCCGGCGGGGGGCTTACTTTTGAAAGGTCATTGCTTCAGCGCGTCAAAACAAACCTTGGCAAGACTCGCACAGTTGCCAGGCCCGATGCGTAGTTCCCTGCCTGAGGTGATGGTTGTTCTGCCGCAGCGCATCCTGAAAGGTCTTTCGTCACAATTGGCGCCCTAGAGGCCCCGTACAGCAGGTTGCTGCGCTTCCCCGGATGCTGCGCCTGTCTAGCATCAAGCACGGGTGAATGAACGGGGGCAATTATTGCATGTGGATATATATCGATTTGTTTCATGAGTAGCACTGCGATGGCCAAGTTTATGCCGTATTTGCTATGCTATGGAAAATGCCATGTGGAGGATTACCATGCAGAACGGCCAAAGTCCGCAGGATGTCGCGCCTGAAGAGGATGTCAAAGCAGACGAGCGTCCCACTGAGAATGACTGCGATAAAATCAAAAAGATTCAAGAGATTATCTGGAGTCCGTTTCAGACTGGGAAAAATACCATCGCGTCTATGTTTGGAAGTGAGGCCTGTGAAAGTAAATTCGACAATCTCCACGATGAAATAACGGCGAAGGTGTTCCGGCGGCTAGTCCTTAGGCATGGTGTGCTCGGGATAATCGAAAGACTGTCGTCTTGCCACGAGGGCAATAAGTTCTCCTTCAAGGACGCAGAAGATGACTATCTCTTGAGCCTCAGGGGATTGGCCAGCGCCAAGGGCTTCCGGATGGAGGAAATACTCGCGGCGCAGGATGTTGAAACCACCGAGAAGAAGCATGCGGCCGACGAGGCTGGTGACCCGGAAGAAACCAAGGCGGAAGGGAAAGCAACTTGTTGCGAGGGCAGTAGGTTGAAGGAGTCCGAGAGTGGAATGGAGCAGGCATTTCTGCGGCTCCCAAACACAATAAGAAATTACAACCTTGCCGTGACGGACTTGTTTGTCGAGAAGGCGCTTGCCTATCTGAGTCGCAAGTCGGACACGTACAAGATGATAGGGTATGTTGCGGCAAGCGCTGGTGTATTGTTGATGACCGTTGCAATATATTATGCGCATCAATTTGTGTTCAGTGATGTGTCTCAGGCAAACGTGAGTGTCGACATAACACATAATATATATGGCGAAGTGTCGTACACAAAGTCGATACATTGGTCTGTTCTGGTGTCGGGATTCATCAAGACATTCACGCTGTTCGGCCTGCTCGTTACGATGTCAGTCTTCAGCTATCGCATGGCGAAGGCCTTGTGGGATCAGGCGGAAAGAATCAAAGACCGTCGCCATGCACTGCGTCAGGGTCGCCTGTTCGTGCATCTTAACGGAGGGAAGTTGACCATCGAGGAAATGGAGCGGGCCTTCAACTGGAACGTGACCCAGGAGAACGCCTTCTCGCAGTTCAATTCCGAAGCGCAGGCCCCATGGGGCAACGTGGTCAAGGAACTCATCATCACGCTGAGGGAGACTGCCAAGGCAAGCGCCCAAGCTATCAAGAACGCTCGGGATGCCAGGAAGGAGTGACGCTCGGGGTCCGAAGTCAACGCATCGTAAGACCGTCCATCTCCCACGGAGAAAACACGGATGCTGCTCGAACGCCATAAGCCCCCCGCCGGGTACGTCCCGGCGGGGGGCTTCGTTTTGTTCGCCGTGGCCTACTGGGGCAGGGCGTCGCCCAGGCGGGTGATGCGTCCCTCGGGACGCGCGGGCAGGGGCGAGTGGCTGGCCACGTAGTCCGCCAGAGCGTCGGACACGGACTTGCCGAAGGCGTATACCCGGCGCGCGCCGTCCTTGAGCACGGCGTTGCCGTCGCCGCCCTTGAGGAGGTAGCTGGTGGTGGCCAAGGTGTAGAGGGCCTCCGGGTTCACGGGGGTGAAGCCGCCGTCTGCCCCCTGGATGGAGGCCGTGACGATGCGTTGGCCCTCCGGGCGTCGTCCGTCGAAGGAATAATGAATGCCCGACACCTGGAGGAAGCGCCCCGTGCCCTTGGCCGAGGGGTCGGAAGCGGCCCCCACGCCGTGTTCCAGCACGGCCAGCAGGTCCTTGCCCGAGAGCTGGAACGTGGCCACGGTGTCCGCGAAGGGGTAGACCGCCAGCAGGTCGCCCTGGCTCACGTCCCCGGCGCGCAGCCCCGTGCGGATGGCCCCGCCGTTGACGAAGGCCGCCTGCGCCCCCTGGGCCTTGCCCGCCATGCGTACGGCGTCGGCCAGCACGGAGCCGAGAACGCACTCGCCGAAGCGGCAATCAAAGGGCAGGGCCTCTGCGGCCTTGCCCACCGGCTGGTTCAGGAAGGGGGCAAGCTCCTCCTGCCAGCCCCGGGCCTTGGCCAGAAGCGCCGGGTCCTGGGCCATGGAGGCGTCCAGGAGCAGGGGCTGTCCGCTCCAGGCCGAAGGTACGCCCGAGGCGTCGAAATCAACAGTGAGTTCGCCAAGGTACTTGCCCCAGGCCTCGGCCTGCACCACGAGCACCGGCCTGCCCGAAGGAGAGGGAACCACCGTGGGGTAGGGGCCGGCTGCCTTGGGATCGGTGGAGGAGAGCAGGGTGTGGGTGTGGCCGCCCACGATCACGTCCACGCCGTCCACCGAGGCGGCCAGCTCCTTGTCGCGGCCGTAGCCCACGTGGGTGAGGGCCACCACGATGTCCGCGCCCTGGGCGGTAACGGCCTTCACGCCGCGCTCCAGGGCCTGGCGGGCGTCGCCGAAGGCCACGTCCGGGCCGGGGGCGGAGATGGAGGCCGTGTCCTCGTAGGCCAGGCCCACCAGCCCCACCTTGCGTCCGCCAACAGAGATCACGGACCACGGCGCGATGCGCTCCTTGAGCGGCTCGAAGCCCGAGGCGTCCACGTTGGCCGCCAGCACCGGGAAGGAGAGCCCGTTCAGGAAGGTTTCCACCAGCACCTCGGGGCCGTCGTCGAATTCGTGGTTGCCCAGGGTCATGGCGTTGTAGCGCAGGGCGTTCATGGCGTCGCGGGAGGGCCGCCCCTTGAGCACGGTGTAGAAGAGGGTGCCCTGGAATTGGTCCCCCGCGTCCAGGAGCAGCACGTTGCCGCCCTTGGCGCGACGGGCGGCCACGGCGGCGGCCAGGCGGGGGAAGCCGCCGAAGCATTCTCCCTTGGAGGATTCTTCGGGCGTGCAGGTCTGGCCGAAGCGGTTGAACTCCTGAATGCGCGCGTGCACGTCGTTGGTGTGCAGGATGGTCAGGCGCAGGGGCTGGGCGGACGGCTTCGCGGCGGTCTGGGCCGCCGGTTGAGCCCCGTGCCGCGCCTTTTCGGCGGCCTGTCCGGCCAAGGGGCACAAGGCCGCCAGCAGCACGGCCAGCAGCAAGGCCAGGGAGGCCGGGCCGGTGAAGCGGCCGCGCCGCCGGGGAGGGGCGGACGGGAAAACAGAGTGCATGGACGAGCCTCCTGCTCTGGGACATCCGGTGCATGCCCGAGGAGCGTTGGCCGCGTCAAGGCCGCCCGCGGGCATGCCCGTGCGAGCGCCTTCGGGGTCGACCGCGAGATCGCTCGTAAGACCGGCCGGAGGGCGGTCCGAAAGGTCGCCCGGGGGGGCGTCGGCGTGCGCGTTCACGGGCGAGCCTCGCGCGGGAAGCGGGAGACGCCCGCCACGAAGTCCGCCTGGCGGGGGAAAAGCTCCCGGCGCAGGCGCGGGGCGTCGCCGAAATCCATCACGGGCTCGCTTCCCGGGCGGCAGGCGGGCCAGGGGGGCAGGCCGGGGCCGTTGGGGTTCCCGGTGCGAGCGAAGTTGGTCCAGTAGTCCATCACCTGGCGCGAAAGCTCCCTGTCCGTGGCGTCGTAGGCCTGGGGCGGCTCCAGGTTGCCGAAGACGTAGGCCAGGTCCACGCCGTGGTGCGCGCCGAAGCGGCGGGCCAGGTCGGTGCCGGGCACGCGGGAGAAATGGAAAAGCCAGGCCTTGCGCCCGCGGGACGCCTGGGAGCGGGCCATGAACCGCGCGGGCTCGACGTTGGCCCCCACGGTGACCACGCGGTCGATGGCTCCGGGCACGTCCGCGTCGGCCCGGGCCGGGAACGCGGCGGCGGCCTCGCGCCATCGCGCCCCGAAGCGAGATTTGAGGAACGTTTCGTAGCGGGCGCGGTCCAGATTCTTTTCGCGGCCCAGGTAGGCCGCGCCCTCGTTGGCCGTGCTCCCGGTCATGACGGGCACGGGGTGCATGCGCCCCGAGGCGATGGCCGCTCCCGGGTCGGCGGGCAGCGCCCAGCCGTCGAAGACCGGGCTGAAGAAGATCTCCTCCGCGAAGAGCCCGGTGTCGCAGGCCGCCGCACGCACCACCTCGTCCGCCGTGGCCGCGCGCAGGACGGCCAACGGGTCCGGGGCGCCGTCCGCGCCCAGGCGGCGGGCCAGTTCCAGGCCCATGCGCGCGGCGCGCGGGCGGTCGCCGTCGAAGACGGGACTCAGGTATTCCGAGCCGATCACCGGCCCGCCGCTCTGGGCGATGGCCCGCCGGAAGAGTCCCTCCGAGAGCGGGCTCAAAAGCTGGAGCGACACCGAGCGCGACCCGGCCGACTGCCCGAAGAGCGTCACGTTGTCCGGGTCGCCCCCGAAAACCGCGATGTTGCGGCGCACCCAGGCGAGGCCCGCCATCTGGTCCAGAAGGCCGTAGTTGCCCGAGACGCCGTGGGAAGATTCGCCGTCCAGCGCCGGATGGACCAGAAAGCCCAGCGGCCCCAGGCGGTAGTTGAGGGTGACCGTCACCACGCCCCGGCGGGCCAGTTCGGCCCCGTCGTACTCGGGCTGGGACGAAGCGCCGAAGTTGAAGCCGCCGCCGTGCACCCAGACCATCACGGGGAGCTTCCCGCCCGGGCTCGCGGCCGGGGTCCAGACGTTGAGGGTGAGGCAGTCCTCGCTGAAGCGGCCCTCCGGCTTCTGGGCGGGCTGGGGGCAGCCGGGGCCGAAGGCCGTGCAGGGGCGGGGTTCGCTCCAGGCGGCCGGGGGCTGGGGAGGCCGCCAGCGCAGGGCGCCCACGGGGGGCGCGGCGTAGGGGATGCCCAGGTAGGCGTGCAGGCCGGGCAGGGCGAGGCCGGTCACGGGGCCGGAATCCAGGACAACGGGCGCCTGGAGGGACGCGTCGGCGGCGCGCGCGGTGGCGCATGCGAGGAGGGCCAAAAGCAGGGCCAGGGCCGACATCAACGGCAAGCGGCGGGAAGAGCCGAAGGGCGCGTCGGCGGGAGGGGCGACCGGCGAGCCGGCCCCCCGAACGTGCGCAGGATGCCGGATCGGGGCCGGAGTTGCGGCGCGGCTTGGCATGGGGCCTCCCGGAGTCGCCGGGCGCTGGATGGACGCGGCCCGGGCGGCCCGTAGGCCCGGGCGCGCCGGGAGGCGTCAGGCCTCGGCGTGCAGGCGCTGGCGGGGCTTGAAGCCGCCGCCGGCCGCCTCGATCTCCTTGAGGGCGAAGGCCGCCAGATCGTCCAGGCGTTCGGAGAGCAGGGGGGAAAGCTCCACGGCCATGGTCTGGTAGTCGTGGGGTTCGATGCCCAGCACCACGCACTCTGGCCGGTTGCCCAGCAGGTCGCAGTAGATGAGGGTGTCCACCAGATCGGTCTGGTGCATGGAGTCCTTGAAGGCCAGGGACTTGCGCAGGTCGTCGCCGGTGCAGCGGTAGATGGAGCCCGGGGTCTGGCCGCCCAGCACCGCATCGACCACGATGGCCGTGTCGGCGTTGAGCAGGGCGTCCATCAGGCGCATGCCCAGCGTGCCGCCGTCCAGGAGCGTCACGTTGGGGGTGAACTCGTAGTCGCGCTCCAGGCGCTCCACACAGCGCACGCCCACGCCCTCGTCGGTGTAGAGGATGTTTCCCACGCCCAGCACCAGAATCCTGCGTTGCCCGTCCATGACCTCTCCTTGCGCGAACTGCGGCGCATCATGCCCGGCATCGGGCCTCCAGGCAAGAGCCTCCCTTGACGCCGGAAACCGGTACGGGCATTGCTTGGATCGTGCAGACGAACAGGTTTCGCGCAATTGTATAGTATGTCGCAAAATTCATGGGGGCCATCATGTCCGGAAGCGAACGCCCGCTGCCCTTCGGGGTGGAGAACGGCCGCCGGGTGCTCTACATCACCTACAAGGGCGACTGCCGCAGGCTTCCGCCGGAACTGGGCGGCCATTTCGTGGAGACGCGCACCCTGCAGGACGCCCTCCATTGCGTCTACCCCGGCGACATCCTCCAGCTTCTGCCCGGCAAATACTGGCCGCCCATCCTTTTCGACGAGCAGACCGGCAACCCCCCGGCCTGCAAGCCCGTCACGCTCACGGACATCGCCGGACGCCCCCGCGCCCCCGTGACCATCCGGGGCCTGGGCGCGCGCACGCTCCTGGACGGCGGGCTTGGGGGCGTCCCGCGCGATTCCATGCTCCCGGACCTGCGCCATTTCGCCTTCTTCAAGGCCGTGGGCTGCTCCTGGCTGGAGTTCGAGAACTTCCACGCCGCCAGTTGCTGGCCCTGCCTGCTCTACATCCAGGACAGCTCCTACATCACCGTGCGCCGCGTCACCTGCGTGGACAGCCGCTACATGGTCTACGCGCGCGGCCAGGACACGCACCACATCCTCCTGGAGGACAACCGCTGGACCCAGGACCCCACCGGCTCCATCTGGCGCGACCTGCTCTGGCTCGACGCCAAACGAAAGCGCTACTTCTACTACAACGGCGGCATCTTCGGCAGCCTGGGCATCCCCGGCAGCGTGGTGATCCGGCGCAACGAGATCGCCGACGCCTTCAACGGCATGCGCATGAAGGCCGACAAGAAGCCCGCCTACGCCCAGAACCACAACGTGGAGTTCACCGGAAACACGCTCAGGCGCATCCGCGACAACGTGGTGGAGCCCGAGCGCCAGGCCCACAACTGGTGGGTGAGCCACAACCGCATCCGCGACGCCCACGCCTGGTTCTCCCTGGACGAGGTGGAAGGCGGCTTCTGGTATTTCTTCGCCAACCGGGGCGTAGCCGTGGACCCTCCCGGCACGGAGCTGGACCCCAACCGGGGCGGCAAGGTCTACAAGTACGACAAGAAGGGGGGAATGCCCCGGGGGCCGGTGTTCGCCTTCCACAACAGCTGGCTGCTGCGCGCCTCGCTCATCAAGAGCGGCAACACCACGCGCCTGCAGCATCTCTCCAACGCGGTGCTCTTCACGGAGCGCTCGCGGGAGGATTCCCTCTCGGACTGCGGCGCGTCCCCCGCGCCTGGCCCCGACGACCGCTTCGCGGGCAGCGACTTCCTGCGCAAGGCCTGGCCCAAGGGCGTGCGCCTGGACGGCGACCTGACCAACATCCCCTTCCCGGCGCGCTTCCAGGCCCTGGGTCAGGAGCGCCTCGGCCGCGAGGTCCCGGGCGCGGCCTACGCCGACCCCGAGGCCTGGGACATGCGCGTGGACCCGCCCGCGCCGCCGGGCGTGCCCGTGGTCCTGCGGCCCCGGTTGGACTGGCCGGGAAGGCGGGCCTGGCGCTCCCCGGCGGGCGCGCCGGCCGGGGCCTGCGACGCCTCGGGGAGGCTCCTCGACGGGCCGGCCTTCGTGTTCCTCAAGCCGGAGAAGGCCCCCGAGGGCTACGCGGAGCGGCCCCGTCTGGTGCGTCTGGCGCGCCAGGGGGCGAGGCTGGACCTGTACTTTTCGGCGCGTCTGGCCGGGCCGGGGCCGGTGAAGCTGGTGGCGGAGTCTTCATGCGGGGCGCGGGCCGCGCTGGAGGCCTGCGTTGACGGGCGGGTGCTGCGCGCGTCCCTGCCCGAGGGCTTCGAGGGGTGGGAGCTGGTCTCGGTGCTGGTTCCGGTGGGGCTCAAGGGCGCGGACGGCGAGCCGGTGACGACCTGGGCGACGGCGTTTGCTGGGTTCGGCTTCCACGGCGAGGACGAGGACGACCCGGGACCGGCCAGGCCGGTCTGTTTCTGCGATTGCGGGTGCGAGGAGCGCTGACCGGGCGTTCGGCCGGATGTCGGGGGGGGCTGCCTGCCCGGAGTCGGTCCGAGGGGAACTTCGGTCCGCCCGGAGCCGGTCCATGGAGGATTTCCGGCCTGTCCAGGCCTGGGCCACGGGGGAAATCCGGGCCGTCCAGGGACGGGCTTATGGATGTTTCGGCCCGTCCAGGGACGGTCCTATGGAGGAGCATCGGCCCGTCCAGGCCTGGGCCATCAAGGAGTGTCGGCCCGCCTAGAGACGGTCCATGGGGAACGAGGCGTAGTAGTTCTCCCAGTCCTCGTCGAGCATGTCGGCGAACTGAGTCAACGGAAAATGCCTGCCGCAGGACCTGCAGCGCACCACGGCCTCGCGTCAGAGCCTGGCCGGTTGGACCCGGCCGCCGCATTCCGGGCACTCGGGCGTCTTGAAACGCGGCCCCGACCTGAAAAACGTCATCCGCAACACTCCAGGAAGAATACGCGCCGCACGGACAGGGTTCGCCGGTAGTCAAACGCGCAGGAAATGGCTATAAGGACTTCAGCGCCGGATGCAAGCCGTTTCCACCCGTCCCGGCGCGAGGAAGAGGCCCATGAGCGACGATTGGGGGTCCACCGGAATCCCGGAGGACAACACCAAACTGCCCCTTGTCCCCAAGGTGCGCAGCCTCCTGGCCCAGGACAAGGCCCTGGCCGCCGGTGAGGACATGCAGGGCTTCTCCTCCCGGCAGACCTTCTTCGGCTTCCGGCAGCCGTCCACCAACCTCCGCACCCCCGAGGTGGACCTGGGGGCGCTCTTCGACCTGGGCTCCTGACGCAAACAAACTCCCATGGAAGACTGGAAAACACAGAAAGCCGAATGCCTGGCCAAGGCCAGGCGCATCGTCGTCAAGGCCGGCAGCGCCGTGCTCACCTCTGGCAACGGCGTGGATTTGGCCGTGGTGAAAAGCCTGGCCAAAGACATCGCCGCACTCCATCGCACGGGCCGGGAGGTGCTCCTGGTCTCCAGCGGCGCGGTGGCCGCCGGGCGCGCCGTGATCCGCCAGCAGGAGCTGGCCGGGCTCCCCGACCGCCAGGCCGCCTCGGCCATCGGACAGAGCAGGCTCATGCACGCCTACGACGAGGCCTTCGGCGAGATGGGCATCGTCACCGCGCAGCTCCTGCTCACGCGAGACGACCTGGAAGGGCGCGAACGCTACCTCAACGTGCGCAACACTCTGCGCACGCTCCTCTCCTGGCGCAGCCTGCCCGTGGTCAACGAGAACGACACCGTGGCCGTGCAGGAGCTGGTCTACGGCGACAACGACTGCCTGGCCTCGCTCCTGGTGGGCGTGGTGGGGGCCGACCTCTTCGTGAACCTCACCTCCGCCAAGGGCGTGTTCACCGAAAACCCCGCCGAGAACCCCAAGGCCGCCCACCGTCCCTGCATCGAGGACATCGCCTGCCTGGACCTGGAGGCCATGTGCAGGGGCAAGACCGCCTCGGGCACCGGCGGCATGCACTCCAAGCTCCTTTCGGCCCGCCGCGCCGCCCAGTTGGGCGTGCCCACGCTTATCGTGGCCGGGCGCGAGCCGGACCGCCTCTCCCGCGCCTTCGCGGGCGAGGACCTGGGCACCTGGGTGGCCGCCGAAGGACGCCCCATCTCGCGCCGCAAGTACTGGCTGGCCTACACCGCAGACCCCAGGGGCGGCCTCTGGGTGGACCAGGGCGCGGCCCAGGCCCTGCGCCAGTCCGGCAAGAGCCTGCTGCCCGCGGGCATCGTACGCGTGGAGGGCGACTTCGAGAAGGGCGCCGTGGTGCGCATCCTCGATTTCCAGGGCCAGACCGTGGGCGTGGGCCTGGCCAACTACGACGCGGGGGACCTCAAGAAGATCATGGGCCTCAAGTCCGGGCACATCGCCCAGGTGCTGGGTCAGGCCCCCTATCCCGAGGCCGTGCACCGCGACAACATGGTCCTGGACGCAGCCCTCTGAACGCGGTCTTGGGCGCCAAGACGTGAAGCCCCAGGCCCCTCCCCGGCGCGGACGAGTGCGCACCCTGGCCCTGGCCGCCTGCCTGGCGGCCCTGGCCGCGGCCCTCTGGCTCGACTGGCGCGCCTTTCGCGCCGATTGCCGCGCCCTGGTGGCCCGGGGCCTCACCGCACCGGCCGACCCGGCCTCGCCCCTGGCCCAGGACGCCTTCCACCAGGCCATGGCCCGCGACCTCCTGGGCGAGCTGACCAGGCAGGCCCCGGACGTGCTCTACCTCAACGACTCGGTGATGGGCGGCCACTCCGCCCACGAGGCCCGCACCTCCCTGGACGAACTCCTGGCCCGCGAGCTGGCCCGCCAGGGCGAGGCCGGGGCGGCCCGGGGCGCCGTGGTGCGCGCGCCCGCCGTGAGAGGGCTTTCGGGCGCGGGCTACACCCCCCTGGTCTACGGCCGCTACGGCGAACTGCTGGGGCACGCCGCCCGCAAGCCCCGTCTGGCGCTCATCTCGCTCAATCCGCGCAGCTTCTCCAGCGACTGGTTCTTCGGCCCGGACTACCTCTACGCCCGCGTGACGCGTTTCCTCCCCGCCCTGGGCCGCTCTCCGGACGCCGCCCTGTGGCTCTCGCGGCTGCCCTCGCGCCTCGCGGGCCAAAGTCTGGAGGACTTCCTGGCCGCCCGGGGCGAAGCCCCGGTGCCCGAAAGCGTGGCCCGGGCATGGTTCCGCGACAACGCCCGGGACCCCGCCGCCTTCGGCCCCGAGCCCCGGGGGCTGGACGCCTACGAGCAGGGCGTGCGCGCCCGGTTCCTGGAAAACTACATGAGCGCGCCCGTGGAGGAGGAACACCCCATGGCGGTCCAGACCGCCCAGGCCGTGCGGGCCTTCGTCCGGGCCGGGATTCCCGTGCTGGCCTACGCCACGCCCGTGGACGCCGAAGAGGCCCGGCGCCTCCTGGGGCCGGGCTTCAAGGCCCTGCTGCGCCGGGACATGGACGCCCTGGAGCGCGTGGTGCGCGGCGCGGGCGGGCAGTTCCTGGACCTCGCGGAGCTTCTCGACTCGCAGGATTTCGTGGACCGCGACCAGGCCTGCGAGCACCTCTCCCTCTCCGGGCGCGAGAAGCTGGCCCGCGCCCTGGCCCCAGCCGTGGCCGCCGCCCTGGCCCGCTGACGCGGGGAGGCCTACCCCGCCGCCTGTTCCCCGGCGGCGTCCTCCTGGCGTGAGGCCGCCCCCGTCATGGGAACCAGCACGCGGAAGGGCTCGCGCACCTTCTGGGCCTTGGCCAGATTGCGCAGGCGCATGAGGCTGTAGGGGTTCACCTCCAGGCCCTTGGCCAGGAGCATGGCCCCGGTCTCGCTCATAAGATCTTCGCCAAGGATCATGCCCTCGCGCAGCTCCGCGAGGCGGATGTCGCGGGGCACCACCCCGGTGTCGGCCAGCACGTAGCGCTCGAAGGCCTCCAGGATGGCCGGGTCGTAGCGCTCGGGGGTCTGCTTCAGGCGGCCCACGGCGTCCACCTTGGAGCCCAGGCAGCTTTCCAGCGCGTCGAAATCCAGGCAGATCTTGAGAAGGCGCGCCCCGCGCGGCTGGGCGGGGTTGTCCGCCAGGGAGTCCTCCTGATGGCGGATCATTTCGCGCACGTCCTCCAGGCGGGGGATGCTCGAGAGCAGCTGGGACCCCACCGTGGGGTGCATGTGGTAGATCTGCAGCTCCTCCGGCGAGAGCGAGCCGTCGCAACTGCCGCGCTGCACGATCTCCTCCGGGATGAAGATGCACCCGATCTGCGAGAGCATGGCCGCCAGCTCCACCTTCCAGGGGTCCTTCAGGCGCAGGCGCGGGGCCATGGCCCTGGCCAGGCGCTTGATGCGCTCGGCCCGGCCGAAGGCCTCGGGGTTGGTCTGGCCCAGAATCTCCGTGAGCACCTTGATGCAGCCGTGCAGCGTGCCCCGCAGAAGCTCCTTCTCGGCCGTGACCAGCCGGTGCTGCTCCAGGGCCGCCTCCAGGGCGCGCACGAGGGTCTGGGTGTCGCACGGCTTGGTGAGGAAGCGGAAGAGCCGCCCCTCGTTGACCCCCGCCATGGCGGACTCCAGGTCCGCGTGCCCCGTGAGCACGATCTTCACCGTGTTGGGGCTCAACTCGCCTGCCCGGGCGAGGAACTCCATCCCGTCCATGCCGGGCATGCGCAGGTCGGCCACGGCCACGGCCACGCTGCCCTTGCGCACCAGCTCCAGGGCCTCGGCGGGGTCGGAGCGCGTCTCCACCTGGAAGCGGCTCGCCAGGGTGCGGGCGAACATGGCGAGCACCCGTTCGTCGTCGTCCACGAAGAGCACGGTCATGGGGCTTCTCCGTTTTGGCGCATCGCCAGGCACTCCTGCCGCCAGTCCTCCACGCGCTCTTCCAGGCCCAGGGAGCGCAGGTGCTCCGTGTCCAGGGGGTGGGGGGCGTAGCCCGAATGGATGCGCACGATGTCGTGTTCCAGGGAATTGGCCGCGTGCACGGCGAGCACCGGGGACATGCCGGAAAGTCCCGGAGCGCCCGGGGCGTGGTGGAAGGCCACGGCCTCCAGCACCGCGTCGGGCAGGCCCCAGAGTCCGAGAAGATAGGCCCCGGCCGCCGCGTGCCCCGCGCCGCCGCGCCGCGCCTCGGCCTCGGCCAGGGCGACCTCCGAGGCGCGGGCCTCGTCCACCAGGGCGCGGAAGGCCTGGGTGTCGCGCAGGGCGAGCACGTATTTGCCCAGGTCGTGCAGCAGGCCCGCGATGAAGCTCTCCTCCTGGCGCTCCGCCGAAAGCCCCTCCATACGGGCGATGCGTCGGGCCATGGCGGCCGTTCGCTGGCTGTGCTCCCAGAGCAGGGAGAAGTCCATGCCCGGCGCGGTGGCCTTGTCGAAGGCCTTGATGAGCGCCACGCCCATGGCCAGCGAGCGGATGGCGGACAGCCCAAGGAACGTGACCGCCTGGGTCACGTCGCGCACGCGCCCGGCCCGGCCGAAGAAGGCCGAGTTGACCAGCCGGAGCACGTCAGCGGAGAGCCCCACGTCGGCGGCCACGATGCGGGCCACGGCTTCCACGGGAACGCGCTCGTCCTCCACCGCCTCCACGAGCCGTGTGAAGGTCTCGGGCATGGCGGGCAGGGCGTCGATGCGCCCGATGCGGGCCTTGACCTGCTCGGAAAGGATGGCGTCGCGCAGGGTGCAGCCCCGGGCGATCACGGCCTCCAGCTGCCGCGCGGACACGGGTTTGGCCAGGAACTGGTGGGCCACGGCCACGCTCTGGAGGATGCGTCCCTGGTCCGTGTCGCCGGTGAGCACGATGCGCAGCATCCAGGGGTAGAGCCTGCGGACCTCCTTGAGCAGGCGGCGTCCCCCGGTGTCGGGCAGGCGCAGGTCGCAGACGGCCACGTCGTGGGGCGCGTCGCGCAGGATGTCCAGGGCCTGTGCGGCGGTGCGGGCGAAGGAGAGGTCCCAGCGGTCGCGCGTGTGCCAGAGCATGCGACGCGTGGCGGCCAGGAGCTGGGGGTCGTCGTCGGCGAAGAGGATGCGTTTCTTCATGCGGCCGCGCCTTCCCGGCCCAGTGGGAAGCGCAGGGTGAAGCGCGTGCCTTCCCCGGGGGTGGAATCCAGCCGGATGGCCCCGCCGTGGCGGCTCACCACCGAATGCACGATGGCCAGACCCTGCCCCGTGCCCTTGCCCACCTCCTTGGTGGTGAAGAAGGGATCGAAGATGCGCTCCAGGTTCTCCCTGGGGATGCCCACGCCCGTGTCGCCAACGGTGATCTCCATCCAGTCGCCGTCGCGCGCGGTGGAGATGCGGATGACGCCCTTGGCCCCCGAGCCGTGGAAGCGCTCGCTCACGGCGTGGGCCGCGTTGACCACCACGTTGAGCAGGGCCTGGTTGAAATCGCCGGGGGAGCAGGGGAGCAGGGGCAGCTCCGGGTCGAGGTCGGTTTCCACGTCGGCGTCGTACTTCCATTCGTTGCGCGCGATGACCAGGGTGGCTTCCACGGCCCTGTTCACGTCCACCAGACGCCTCTCGGCCTGGCCGGGATGGGAGAAGGTGCGCATGGCTCCCACGATGACGGCCACGCGATCCACCCCGGTGAGCGAGTCCGCGATGGCCCCGGGGATCTCGTCCAGCAGCTCCTGCACGCGCAGTTCCCCGCGGGCCTTGTCGGCCTCTTCGAGGAGCCGGGCCCAGTCCCGGCCGTCGCGCAGGGCGTCGCCCAGGGCTTCCAGGCGGGCCAGGTAGCCGGCGAGGTCGGTGAAGGCGTCGTTGAGGAAGCTCAGGTTGCCGCCCACGTACTGGACGGGGGTGTTGATCTCGTGGGCGATGCCCGAGGCCAGCTGGCCGATGGCCTCCAGCTTGCGGGCCAGGCCAAGCTCGCGCTCCATGGTCTTTTTTTCGCTGATGTCGAAGAGAATGTCGATGAGGCGGCGCTTGCCGCCCACGGAAGCGTTCAGAATGGTGCGCGACACGGGCAGGGACTTCCCGCCCGGGCGGGCGAGCAGGAATTCCCCCCCGGCGAAGGCCATGTCGTCCTGCTCGCGCGTCTGCGGCCCGGGGGAGGGCTGCTCCAGGGGGGTGAGGCGGGCGGAGAGCTCCCGGTAGTTGCGCCCGATCACGTCCTGGCGGCGGATGGCGAAGAGTTCCTCGGCCACGCCGTTGAGTTCCGTGACGGTGAAGCTGGTGGGGTCCAGGATGACGGCCCCGGCGCGGATGCCGGTGAGGATGGCCTGGAGCATGGCCCCGGCCTCCTCGGGCGGGAGGCAGGCCGGGCCCTGGAGGGTGGCCTCCGGCGCGTCGCCGTCCGGGGCGGACGGGGGGGCCGGGCTGGGGGGGGAGTCCTGGGGCATGGGGGCGCTCCGGCCGGGGTCAGGTCGCCGAGGTTTCCTGGTCGGCTCCGGTCTCCCGGAGCACGCTGGCCACCAGCTGGGGCACGTCCAGGATGAGGGCCATGGAGCCGTCGCCGTTGATGGTGGCCCCGGAGATGCCCTCCACGCGGCCGATGAGCCGCCCCAGGCTCTTGATCACGGTCTGCTGCTGGCCCACCACCTCGTCCACGGCGATGCCGGTGCGGCCGTTCTCGTGACGGGTGATCACCACCTGTTCGAGCCCCGGGTGTTCGCCCGGGAGGAGGAACGTCTCGCGCAGGCGCACATAGGGCACGATCTCGCCCCGGATGTGCAGCGTGCGCCCTCGCGAGTGGCGGCCGTCGGCAAGCTCCACGCATTCCTCCACCATGGAGAGGGGGATGATGTAGTGCTCGTCGGCGGCGCGCACCTGGAGGCCGTCGATGATGGCCAGGGTGAGCGGCAGGGTGATGGTGACGGCGGCGCCGCGTCCGGGAACGGAGTCGATCTCCACGGCCCCGCGCAGGGCCTCGATGGAGCGCTTCACCACGTCCATGCCGACGCCCCGGCCCGAGACGCTGGTGACCTTCTCCGCAGTTGAGAAGCCCGGGGCGAAGATCAGCTGGCAGCACTCCTGGTCGCTGAGCCGGACGTCCGGGGCGATGAGGCCGCGCTCCAGGGCCTTTTCGCGGATGCGCGCCGGGTCCAGCCCCTTGCCGTCGTCGGCGATGCGGATCACCACGGCCCCGCCCGCCTGTTTGGCCGAGAGCACGATGCGCCCCTGGCGGGGCTTGCCGACGGCCTCGCGCGCCTCGGGGGCCTCAATGCCGTGGTCGATGGAGTTGCGCAGCAGGTGCACCAGGGGGTCGCCCAGCTGTTCGATGACGGTCTTGTCCAGTTCGGTCTCGCCGCCTTCGGCTTCAAGGGCGATGTCCTTGCCCAGTTCGGAGCACAGGTCGCGCACGAGGCGGCGGAAGCGGCTGAACGTGGTGCCGATGGGCAGCATGCGGATGGAGAGTGTGTTGTCGCGCAGCTCGCCCACCAGACGCTCGATCTCCTCGGTGACGGCCGTGAGCGAGGAAAGGCCCACGTCGGAGGCCACCTGGGTGAGGCGGGCCTGGGCGATGACCAGTTCTCCCACGAGGTTCACGAGGTTGTCGAGCTTGGCGGCTTCCACGCGCAGGCTCTGGGCCTGCTGCACGGGCTTGGGCCTGCCGTTCGCGGCCGGAGGGGGGGCCGCCTGGACAGGGCGGCCCGTGGACGGGCCGGGGCATTCCCCCGGGGCGGCGCGGTCGGACGCGGGGGCGTCCTCCACGACCACGTCGCCAGGATTCTCCAGGAAAAGGAAGATGTCGCGCACGCTGTCGGCGCCCTGGGCGGTGTCGAGGGTGATGTCCCAGGCAAGGCGGCAGTCCATGGGGGTGAGGTCCTCCAGGGCGGGCACCCCGGAGGTGTCGGCCTCCACGTGCAGTTCGCCCAGCCCCGCAAGCTCTTCCAGGAGGGCGGCGGGGTCCATGCGCGCGAAGTGGCCCGGGTCCGAGGGCGCGAGGCGGATGCGCAGGGAGCGGGTCGGCGCGTCCTGGGCGCGGGCCGCCGCCTGCGCGGCGGGGGGCGATGGCCTGGCGGGGGCGGGGGGCGCGACCAAGGCCTCCAGTCCCGCCAGGAGTTCCAGGTCCGCCGGGAGGTCCTGCCCGTTCTCGGCCACGGGGTCCAGGTGGTCCTTGACGCGCAGGGTGACGTCCACCAGCTCGCGGGACGCGGGCGACAGGCCGCAGCGCACGCGGTCCCACAGGGATTCCACGTCGTGGAGCAGGGCCACGCAGCCCGCGAGGCCGAACATGTCGCAGGCGCCCTTGATGGAATGCAGGGCGCGGAAGATGCGGTCCACCGCTCCGCTGTCTGCGGGGTCGCGGTCCAGGTCGAGCAGGGCGGCGTCCAGTTCGGCCAGGTGTTCGCGCTGTTCTTCCTGGAAGAGTGCACCGAGGGTGTTCATGCGCTGAGCCCTCCCAGGCCCGGGAGGTTTCCCCCCTGCCCGAGCAGGTGGCACTCGGGCAGGGCGGCGGCCGCGCGCGTTCCCGGCGCGAAGCCCAGCCGCGCGCAGTGGGCCGCGGCCTCGGGGCTCAGGCCCGTCAGGCGCAGGGACTTGCCCCTGGCGGAAGCGGAGCGCCGGGCGGCGCAAAGAAGCTGGAGCAGCGCGGCGTCCGGCTTCTCCACGCGCCCCGCGTCCAGTTCCAGGGCCGGGGCGTCGTCCAGGGAGTCGAGCAGCCGTTGGCGCAGGTCCTCCAGTTCGGGCGCGCCGTATCGGGCGGGCAACTCCAGGCGCAGGGCTTGCGGCGGCGGGGCTGCGTCCTCCCTGGCCGGAGCGAGCAGTGCCGGGTCCACCACGCGGATGCGCGAGACGTCCAGTGCGAAAAGGTAGCCCACCACGTCGGGCTCCACGATGGTGGCGTAGAGCAGGTAGAAGGGGAGCACGTTGCCCACGGGGCCGTCCAGGTCGCCCACGGCGGCCAGGTCGGTGCGGCAGTCCAGGATCAGGCCGCTGGACTCCATGACCGCGAAGATGTCCAGGGGCGTCTTGCCCCGGGCGTGCACGTCGTGGATGAGGTCGTACTCCACGAGGTAGATGTAGCGGCCGCCCTCCAGGGCCTGTTCCAGGGTGAGCCGGTCCAGGACGAAGGCGTCCTGCCCGCCGGGAAGGGGGATGCTCAGGCGCTGCTCAATGTGGCCCTGGCGGGAGGGCGGGAGCCCTTCGGCCACCAGCTCGGTCAGCTCGGCGATGAAGCCGGAGATGTCCTGCCCGTTGCCGGCCAGGCCCTGGTGGATGAGCGCGCGCAGGAGGTCGAACCCCTTGAGCAGCGGGGAGACCAGGGCGCTGGAGGGCGCAAGCTCGCCCGCGCGCACCATGTGCAGGATGTTTTCGAGCTTGTGCGCCAGCTCGCGCACGTTCTCGAGCCCCAGGAACCCCGCCCCGCCCTTGATGGAATGGGCCGCGCGGAAGATGGTGTTCACCAGCTCGGGGTCGCACTGCGCGTCCTGCTCCAGGTCCATGAGGGAGGCCTCAATGCCGACCAGGTGCTCCTGGGCGTCTTCGATGAAGAGGGCGAGGATGTCGTCGTCGGAGTCCATGGCCGTCCCTAGGCGTTGACGTGGAAGTGGCGGTCCAGGCGCATGGCCCGCAGCAGCTTGAGGATGTCGCCGGGCACGTTTTCCAGCCGCAGCGCGCCGCCCTGCTTGGCCAGGGTGTTGTGCGCGGCGATGAGCACGCCCAGGCCCACGGAATCGACGGCGGTAACGCCGGAGAGGTCCACGGTGAGCTCCCCGGGCGACTCGCTCAAGGCCTCCTTGAGGTGGCTCTTGAAGGCGTCGGCCTGGGAGGCCACCAGATTCGTTTCGGGGCGTACGGTCGCCGACATGGGATACTCCTTGCCGTCGCGCTCAGGCCAGGGCCAGGCGCAGGGTCAGTCCGTTCCCGGCCTCGTTGTAACGCACGGCCAGGGCGTAGAGGTTCATGATGCAGCGGCCCCTTCCGCTGGTGGACCCGGCCGGGGGCATGGTCGGCGGGCGCTCCCGCCAGTCGAACCCGGGGCCTGGATCGGTCACCAGGATGATGGCCTCGTTGCCGTCCACGTTCAGTTCCAGGTCCACGGCCAGGGCGGGGTCCTGTCGGCAGCCGTGCACCACGGCGTTGAGCAGGGCCTCGCGCAGCGCCGTGAGCGCCGGGAAGAGGTCCGCCTCCGGGGCGCTGGCCTGGAGGCGCCGCCTGACCTCTTCCACGGCCAGGTCGATGGCCGCAAGACTGGCCGGCACGCTCATACGCAGCGCCGCGGGGTGCTCCGAAGGCCCGGGGCCCGGATCGGGGCGATCGTTGTTCATCTACACCTCGGCCACCAAAAGGACAACATCGTCGTGTGTCGGTTCGCCGTCCGGCAGGAGCTCGGACAGGACGTGGTCGGCGGCATCTTCCAGGGGGAGCCCGGCGGCATGTTCGCAGGCGCGGGCCAGAAGGTCCCGGGCCTGGTCGTGGGTGCGGCCGTGGCGTTCCACGAGCCCGTCGGAGTAGAGCAGGAAGCGGTCGCCCCGGCCCAGGCGCAGGTCCAGGGTTTCGAAGTGCGCGCTTTCGAAGCCGCCCAGCACGTCCCCCTCGGGTTCAAGGAACTCGGCCGCGCCGCCCTTGCGCACCAGCACCGGCGCGGGATGCCCGGCTCGCACCAGGGTCGCTTTGCCCGACGCGCGGTTCAGGGCCAGGTAGCTGGCGGTGACCACCTGGCCTTCGCTCAGCACCTGGCGGAGCACGCCGTTCATGGTGGCGAAGGTCTCGGCGGGACCGTAGAGGGGGCCGGCGTTCTGGCGGATAAGGCTCTTGAGCGCGGGGGTGATGAGGCTCGCCCCCAGGTCGTGTCCGGTCACGTCGGCCAGGAAGTAGCCGTGGATGGACCCGCTGTGCCGGAAGACGTCGTAGATGTCGCCCCCTGCGGCGTCGTGGGTGAGGAAGCGCACGGCGAAGGAAGCCTCGGGGAGTTCGCGCGGGTTCACGAGCATGGCCTGCTGGGCCTGGCGCAGGGTGGAAAGCCTGGCCGCCTGCTGGGCGATGAGGGCCTGCCGGGCCTGGCGCAGGCGCAGGTGGATGCGCGCGCGCGCCACGACCTCGGCCCCGGAAAAGGGCTTGGTCACGTAGTCCACGGCACCCAGTTCGAGGCCCTTGATCTTGTCGAGGGTGTCCGTGAGCCCTGAAAGGAAGATGACGGGGATGTCGCGGGTGGCAGGGTGTCCCTGCAGGCTCTCGCACACGTCGAAGCCGGATTCCCCGGGCATGAGGATGTCCAGGATCACCAGGTCGGGCCGATGGGCCAGGGCAAGCTCGCGGGCCTCATGGCCGCTGGAGGCCGGGAGTGTGCGGAAGCCCGCCTCGGAGAGCGCCCAGGTGAGCACCTTGCGGTTCACGGCCTCGTCGTCCACGACGAGGATCAGGGGGGCGTCGGCGGGGTGTTCCGGGTTTTGCGGCAGGTTCGTCATGGTGTGCAAGTTGTCTCTTTTCAATAAAGAATTCAAGGGGAATTGGCACTCGGTTCGGAAAATGTGCCTTTGTTTGCAAAAAGTCGTTGACGTTTGCCCCTGTGGCCCGTAAAAGCCCCCTTCTGCCTGACGGGAACAACGTTCACGACGGGCGGAGACGGAAACGATCTTTATCAGCCAAGTATGAGTAAGGGACGGCGACGCATCGTTTGAAGCGTTGCATGACGGACCGACC